>NZ_CADAJR010000069.1 GCF_902788255.1 uncultured Methanobrevibacter sp. | reverse complement strand
TTCTGCAATACCAGTGTAGGTAACTATAGCCTTGTTGTCTTGGTATAGAATTTCATTTGCTAAACTACCTTTGGTATCATCTGCATTAGTGAATTTTACAGGAACTTCTGCCATAGTGCCTGTTACGTCACCGGTAGTGGTTCCATCAGTGTATTTGCTGAAGTCTGCAGTTATTGTGATTGAATCATCAGTAGCTACAGTATCTGCACTTGCACTAGCAGACATGATTACCCAATTTGATGCAGTTACATTATCGAGTAATACACTTGGGTTGTCATTGGTACCGTAGAAGTTGTAATTTGCATTTACTTCTGCTTGTTTATTGTTTCCGATAGCATATTGGCCTTCAGGTAAGTCAAATGCACAGTTTTCTACAGTTGTAGGAGCTGCTGAAACCCAAATGTCATAGGTAGCTTTGTTATTGTAGAATGAACAGGATTTTACTGTAGTTGAACCTGTTGCAGTTGTAGTGGATCCATAGATAATACCTTTACAGTTGGAATACATTAAATCCATATTGGTAAATGTACATCCTGTGATGGTCATGGTTCCTCTATTGTCAATAACACCATTTGTATTTCCATCAAAACCATCAAAGATACAGTCATTTATATATCCTGTTGCAGTACCTGAATTCAAGTATATGATAGCTCTTAAGTAAGTGCCTGAACCGATATTGGTAAAATTAGAGTTCTTGACAGTTACAACTGAATTTCCTAAAATACTGATATAGTTATTGTTAGCACTGGTAGTTCCATTCAAGTCCTTGAATACACAATTATCCACTGTTCCTATGGAATCTGATTGGAATCTTACAAGACCATATCTTCCACCAGCACAGTCTCTAAATGTACAGTCAGTAACTCTTACATCCGCAGGACCTAAGACATTTATCATAGGGTTGCTTGATCCAACATCCGCAGATGTGAATGTCAATCCTTTAATGGTTATGACTGCTGTATTTGGTGTATCATAGGACACAGAAAAGGTAGATGCTGTTTGCTTATTGATTATAGCACCTTCAGCACGCACCAATATTTATTGTAGAACCATCACCAGCAAGTTCATAACCTTTGGCAATAGTTGCTACAGCGTTCTCTTCACTTAATCCATCATTAGAATCATCACCAGTTTTTGAAACGTAAATGGTTGATGCACCGTCCTTTAAGGGAGCGGGTTCTAATGATTTATCATCGGAATCATCCACACCTGCTTGAATGGAATCAGATATAGAATCATCCGTTTCGAGACTAACTTCATTTATAGCATTATCATTAATGGCAGCAACATCATCTATTGCCATATCATCGCTTGCTGCAGAGACAGATGAGACTGCCATTGTCGCAACACAGAATAATACTAATAAAATAAGAAAAGTTCTTTTCATTTTCAAAGTTTCACCTCAATAAATGCGAAATAAGGAAATGACTAAGAAAAGTAGGATCCGTGTTTAAAATATATGAATAAAAAGACTTTTATTGCTTAAAGAATTCCTTAAAGGATATTAAGGGGATATACTTAAAGGAACAATCTTTAAACTTTGTTTTAAAAGATAAGGATTGATTAAACAAATTTTAGCTTTTAAAAACATATATTCTAGGAAAAATAATAGTTGTAATTAATAAATTCAGTTCGATAGTTTTAATAAATTTTTTTAATTATATAGTTTTAGGGTAATTTCTTAAATCCTAGATTTCTTAGCACTGCCTTACATAAAGTATATTTGAAAAATAATCCAATGTACTTTATGATTTATATATATAGTATTAATTATATATAAAATTTGTTAAATGAATTTTATAAATTATAAAATATGTTGAATTTTTTTATGAATTTTTGAAAAAAATAGTCGTTGAAAATTAGATGAAAGTGTAAAAAAAGTTTGTAAAAATAGGCATTTTAAAAGTTTTGTTCAATTTTTTTAAATAGAGCAGCATAATCACAACTGATTACACCGCCCTTAACATGATTTGATAACTAAAGTGATATGTTTTCTAATTCGGATATTAGATTATATCACAAGATATGATTTATAGAAAGTGCTTAAAATAATTTATGATGAATCCAAAGTTCAAGTGGTTGATTGAAAAATAGAAAAGAATAAAATAAGAGTGCCATAATAATATTAATTAACTAAAATTAAAATTCAATTGGGGGTTAATATGAATTCAAGAGATATAATAATCATATGCACTACAGTAATCATTCTTCTTGCAATTGGAATATTCCTCATGGCAAATCCATTTGGAAGTGGAGAGACTGCAATTTTAACTATGGAAAGCAGCCAAAGCCTTACTGAAGGTGACAGCCTGATACTAAAGCTTTCAGATGAGAACAAAACTCCAATAGCAGGCCAAAGGATTGAGATAAACCTCACTCATGGAAGCAATGGAATCACTGAAAACTTCACTCTCAAGACAAATGAAAATGGAGAGTGCAGATTAGAAGACCTGATTGCAGACAACTTTACATTAAGCGCTAAGTATAATGGAAACAAGAACTACAAGCAAGCTACACTTAGCGGAAACATCTATGTGAAGAAGAAAGCAAGCGCAAGCAACAATGACAAATACAAAACAGACAATAAGGTGGATGATGTCATTGACGGCTGGGATCCAAAAGAGCATGAGGTTTCAAGAGAAGACCTTGGTGATGGAACATATAGAATAACCTACGATGACGGATACTTTAGAATCGTGGATGAAGA
>NZ_CADAJR010000068.1:945-2642 GCF_902788255.1 uncultured Methanobrevibacter sp. | reverse complement strand
TTTTTGTGTACTTAGATGTTCCAGCAATTCACCCGATTGCCAGTGCAACTTACGCTGCACAAGTGTCTATTGTGTTTAAACACTGTTGCTGGTTCATTGCAATCGTATTAAGTTGATTAGATAAATTACCCTGATTGTTATTCAGTGTCTGGAGGATGTTGGCTTGTGTGTTGCAACGAGAAACTTCTGCTCCAGCAAAGCCAGAGTTAACTGCATTGGAGATACCTGTTAAACTATTGATGATCGCGTTTTGATCAAAACCTCTTTGAATATCAGAAGTTACATAAGCTGTTCCTGCAGCGCCATTTCCGCCGCCGAATCCACCGTATCCATTCCCCCAGCCGCCAGCTAGGATAAGAATGAATAAAAGCAGAACCCAA
Organism: uncultured Methanobrevibacter sp.; assembly: GCF_902788255.1. NCBI lineage: Archaea > Methanobacteriati > Methanobacteriota > Methanobacteria > Methanobacteriales > Methanobacteriaceae > Methanobrevibacter > uncultured Methanobrevibacter sp. The sequence continues at coordinate 2,262 of NZ_CADAJR010000068.1, read as the reverse complement.
CCGCCATCACCATTGAAAAACCCATCATTGTTACCGTTATTACCATTACCTGTAGCAGCTGCAATATCTGCTAAGGAATATCCATTAGAATTATTAAACATTATTTATTCCTCTTACTTTCCAAAAGACGAGATTAACAGGTTACCTTAATTGGTTTTTAAAATTTGCAAACTCCTTGTCGAAATCTAATCCCCTTTGGGCGGCAAGATTACGCGCTAACATCTCTAATGCTGATATATTTCCGCCTTGCGCTAAATTCATTGCATTATTTAAAATAGGATTATTTTGACTTTTCTGTTGTAGGATATTCATCATAAGTTGTTGAGGATTTTGCCCACCCTTAATCATTTGAATTAATTGTATTGGATTTACATTCATAACCGTTCTCCTTTATCAAAAATTCGTTACTTCTGCTTTACTTTGATTTTGGGAATTACTTTGCACGGGTGCTTGTCCCTGCGAGTTTGCAGGCTGCATTGCCGCCATTAATGTTTGCACAACCTTATTAAATTCTTCTTTTGTTACATATTCAGTCGAATTATAAGGATTTTCATCTTCAATAAAAGCATACGTTTTAAAGGTTGCTGTTCCATCATTATTTACTTGTTTGGTATAGATTTTCCCATTTCCAATATCTGTAAATACCCAAAGGGAACCATCTAAATCAATTTGGTATGCTCTTGCTTCATCTTTTGATGAAACTGGACGACATTTTAAAAATTGATTAGATAACAAATTTTGAGAACCATTCATTCTACCCATATAGTTATCATATGGGGTATTGCTCAATAACATGTTATTGTTCCCATAAGGGAATTGAACTGGAGTTTGCTGAGACATAAAATTCACAGGTGTCTGCTGTTGCAAACCTCCAAGATTAGGATTGTAATTTGCCATTACATTTCCTCCTGTGTGCACATATAAAAAATAAGTTTAAAGTTACAATATACGTATATTATAGGTGGCTGGAAGATTACTATAAGTTGATTATCTTTATCATAATCAGCATGTAATTTTCTATTTTTTACCCCCTACATCTATATATTAAAAATAGCGTTAATAATTTAACCAATTTTGTCCAAAATTTTTTCAAGTTGCGATCAAAAAAGAAAAAATGAGAGATATAAAATCTCTCATTTTTCATAAAAATCTTTTTATATTTTTCCAATACCTTATTAAAATTAGAGTAGCTTTTTATTCCCAGTTAATTTCATTATTAAACTTCTACCAATAGGCATCAAAAATACATATAGCATCAGCTTCATCATCATTAACTGAAAGATGGTATTTATTCTCAACATATTGTATATCTTGCGG
>NZ_CADAJR010000068.1:0-921 GCF_902788255.1 uncultured Methanobrevibacter sp. | reverse complement strand
CATCATCATTAACTGAAAGATGGTATTTATTCTCAACATATTGTATATCTTGCGGTTTCAGCTCCTAACGTTTTATACCACGTCCTTGTTTGATTTTAAGGGCGGCCCGCCATTCGCTTGTACCGACAAATTCATATTCTATGTTTGAATCAATCTAATATGCAGCAACAACTATTGAGGCACGATTTACACGTATCAAGTACGCCGTTAATTTTGATCAACAATCAGGTTCTGACGGAACAACTTCCATCAAAGCGACATATGGAAGCGCAATGCCTTCCATTACTCTACCCACACGTGCCGGATATGATTTTCAAGGATACTTTACTGAGACTGGAGGAGCTGGTACTAAATATTATAATGCGGATGGTACTAGCGCAAAAAACTCAGATTTGAACACAAAGGCAGGAACCACCCTTTATGCATATTGGACTCCTCATGTATATAGCATTACACTGGATAAAAACGAAGGTGACAACCATGGTAGTGCGACTATCACTTATTTAACCACGGGCTTTGATACACATTCTGCCCCGACGAAAGCTGGTTGGTCTGTAGAAGGTTATTATACGAATGATGCAACTCCTGTTAAGATTGCTGACTCAAATGGTAATTTGTTGGCAAACAAAACCGGTTATACTAACTCATCCAGCCAATGGACAAAAACGTCGGACGCAACTTTGTATGCGCATTGGAAACAAACTTACAGTGTGACCTATTATCCCAACTTCCCGGAAGGAGCCACAACGAGTGGAGCCGCTCCAACAGATGCCACTGATTACAATTTTGGAGCTTCCGCAACGGTGCTCGGAGTGAATACAATGACAGCTACAGGTTATACATTCTCGGGTTGGAACACGGCTGCTGACGGTAGAGGTACAGACTATGCCGCAGACGCAAGCATTACCATGAATGCCAACT
>NZ_CADAJR010000067.1 GCF_902788255.1 uncultured Methanobrevibacter sp. | reverse complement strand
GTAAACCCAAGAATTGATACAAAGAAATGCTGTTGTCAGAGCGGCAGAATGGCTTGAAATCAAGGGCTTTCAGAGATTAGGAACTCTCCGGCAACTCATTCTTTACGCCCGATTGTTGCCGACATCATGACAACAGCGCAGATGATTTTGACAACAGCAACGGAGAAAATGACAACACCTCAAGCAATGGTGACAACAGCAGAGAGAAATGTGACAACACCCGCTGATAACAGCAAAATCAGTTATAAACACGAGACTTTCTACATTTTGTTTAAATTTGCGAATTCTGTTAAAGCCCCAAAAGCCCAAATCAGAAAAAAACGGGGAAAAGCAAAACATTATTTAAAGTCGCCGAGGGTGACATATTGACAACATAGACGACATGTGCTATAATAAATTTGTTGTCATTCAAGATAAAATTTGCGGTCTTTTGCTGAACGATAATTAAACAAACTTAAGTAAAAGGAGCAAATTATTCTTTAGAAAGGGGATTAGAAGTGGAGTTTAACAATAGTAAGAGAATGGAACTGATCAATACAATGGTAACAGAGTTGCCTGTGCTGCGTGCAAGGATAGGAGCTTCCCAAGCTGATATCTCTGAAAAGATAGGCATTTCAAGGCAAACTTATAATGCAATTGAAAATGGTAAGAAAAAATTGAATTGGACTGTTTTTTTAGCATTGTTTGCAGTTTTTAGTAGTGATGAACGAACTCTGAAAATGTTGGATTCCATGGAAGTTTTTCAGGAGGGCGTTGCAAAGGAAATGTGATTGCCTTTTGCAACGAATCTTAGCGTGATTTTTTATTGGAGGTCATATGTTGAATATGGTTAAGAATGCTTCTGTTCAAGCCACGGATATATATAAGGATCCATATGGATACACATATTCTGAAATGGTTGGTGTATTGGGAGAAGTTGAGGCGGATAAGTTTTATCGCGAATTATACTCCGGTTCCCAAAGTAGTAACAAGTATAAAACGATAACTATCAAGGAAATCTTTCGTGGTCCGGATACTCAGAAATATGCTTTTGAATTGTCAGATGGCTATTGCATTGAAACGGTAAGCATTAAAAGAAAAACTGGTACTACTGTATGCGTGAGCACCATGATAGGTTGCCCTGTTGGGTGCATCTTTTGCGCCTCTGGTGAAAATGGATTTGTCAGAAATCTAACACCATCTGAAATAGTTCAACAAGTAATACTGATAAATGGTAGAGTAAATAGGATTGTATTCATGGGCATGGGAGAACCTCTGTTCAATTATGATAACGTGATAAAGTCCATTCATATATTAAGAGACCGCAAAGGACTTGATTTTCCAACAGATGGTATAACAATATCAACAACGGGACCGCTCCCTCAGATGAAGAAGTTGAGAGAAGAACATTTAAAAATCCAACTTACGTTATCCCTGCATGCCACGAATCAGCATGTAAGGGACTATATCATGCCGCATATGAAAGGGTATGATATAAATGAAGTAGTTCAATCAGTACTCTCATATTCAGAAAGACATAATCGTAGCGTTACTATAGCATATTTGCTTATACCGGGTGTAAATGATCGTGCGAATGATGTAAAACAGTTGGGAAGATGGTTTCGTGACAAAAATGTATTGATTAATCTTTTACAATACAATGAAACGGATTGTAAAGCAGTTCGAAGACCAAACAAACAGGAACTCGTTGCATTTCGTGATAAGTTAAATAAGGTGGGACTTACTGTGAAAATCAGAGAATCCCGAGGTGGCAATATAAAAGCCGCATGTGGTCAATTGGTAAGTAGATTAAATAACCGCAATATGAGTGCACCCAAGAAAAAAGGAGCTTCGGAATTGGATACAGGTTCGTCGAACAATGCTGGATCTTCGAGTAGATTGAAGCCAAGTAAGAGACGTTATGTAAACAATAAAAGCAAGAATGGAAAAAAGGGTTCATCGCATAAATAAGAGCATGTCGGAGTGTGATCTAGTATTTGCGTTCACTGATCTGCATGAACTTCACAAATGGAGGCTCGATTATGAATGAATTTGTTGATATGCATGTCCATTCAAAATTCTCAATTGATGGAATGTCTACGATGGAGGATTATTGTCTGATTGCCGGCAAA
>NZ_CADAJR010000066.1 GCF_902788255.1 uncultured Methanobrevibacter sp. | reverse complement strand
AAATTACAAATTTTAAAGTAATATAATAGAAAAATAATAAAAATTAAAGCAAAAAATCTTTTCGCAAAAATTCAAAAATTAATTTTGGCGGACACCCTTTTAAAACACCAATGTCTCTTTTTTTTACTTATCACATATTTTGTTTAGGTTATCCAAAACTTTTTATATTGTAATGTAATAATATATTAACTAATAAAAGGTAGGGTGACTTTTAATGGCTGATGCTAAAATTAGTGAAAACATTGAAGAATATTTGGAAGTTCTTTATCGTAATGGGAGTAATGGTGAACAGGTTTCAACAACTCAACTGTCAAAAGATTTAAAAATTGCTCCTGGTAGTGTAACTCAAATGCTTAAAAAACTTGAAGATTTAGGATATATTGTTTATACTCCGTATAAGGGAGCTACTTTAACTGATGATGGAATGAAAATTGCTCAAAAAATCACAAGAAAACACAGGATTTTGGAGAAGTTCCTGTTGGAGGTTCTAAAGATTAAAGAGGAGAATGTCCATGAACAGGCCTGTGAAATGGAACATACATTATCTGATGAAGCTGAAAGGGCATTGTGTACGATGTTGCAACATCCGGATTTATGTCCTGATGAACACATCATTCCTGCCTGTAATTTTGATTTTGGAAGCTGTCAGGAATGTTTTTCACAGAAAGACTTTGACCAGGTCATGAACAGAAAATTCAATTTGCTTTCCATTTCAGAACTGACCAGCACTACTGAAGGAACCATTTCATTCATACGTGGAAGCAATGACCTTCTGGATAGAATTTCTGCTGAGGGCATCAAGATAGGTCAGCATCTTAAATATGAATTCAATGAAAACCGTGTAGGTAATCATTATCTGGTTAACATTGATGATGCAGAGTTAAACATTCCGGTAGAAATGGCTCACAACATTTTTATTAAAGTTTAACTTTTTTTTACTCTTTTTTTTACAAAAATTTTATATAATATTTTTTTCAAACTAATAAGCATTAAATATAATTCATTTCTTTAAACGGTGTTTTAATGCGTGGAAATTTATCAGACGGTATTGTTTCAATCAAGATTGAAGAGGGTGCTAAGAGACCGATTGCATTACATGAAAAGAGCAAATTCGGTAAGATTGAAGCTGATTTTTTACATCTTTCCTTGATTGAGGCCTGTTATCTACAGGAAAAGGGTCGATTAAATATTTATGAGGATGATGTTGAATGCAGCATAGGGTATTTGATTGATCTTTTAAGACAGGATGAGCTTTATGGTAAATATGTTGTTTACCGTGATTTGAAAGACCGTGGTTATGTTATAAAGACCGGTTTTAAATACGGCACTGAATTCAGGTTGTACAATCGTGGAGGAGGTCCTGGTCAGGGACATTCCGACTATCTGGTTAAGATCATATTTGAAAATTATGATATCAATGCCCTTGATTTTGCAAGCTATGTGAGGGTTTCTCACGGTGTCAACAAAAAGCTACTTCTGGCAATAGTTGATGAGGATTTTGATATAACATACTATAATGTGGAATGGACTAGACCATAAGTTTAATTAAAGAAATAGTTTATATTTTAATATAGTTTTGTATTTAGTGTAATAATTATTGACAGTAATTTTAATTTAACATTAATAGTGGTGAAAAGATGGCAGATTTAATTGATCCATGGGCATCATTTAGCCTAGATTATGACAAGTTAATAAATGAATTCGGTATAGGTAAAATTTCAGACATGATTGACGATGTTAAAAATCCTCAAAGACTGATGAAAAGAGGAGTGATATTCGGTCATCGTGAATTCAATGAAATAAATAATTTAATCAACCAGAAAAAGGATTTTGCAGTTGTAACAGGTATGATGCCAAGTGGTCAGATGCACATTGGTCACAAGATGGTTGTAGACCAGCTTAAATGGTATCAGGATATGGGAGCAATGCTTTCACTTCCGATTGCTGATTTGGAGGCATATGCCGCACGTGACATGAGCTTTGAAAAGGGCCGTGAAATTGCCGTTAACGAATATCTGACCAACTGGATAGCATTGGGTCTTGACCTTGAGAAGGATAATGTCAATGTTTATCTCCAGTCACAAAACAGGCAACTTCAACATTTGGCTTTTAAAGCTGCTAATAAAACCAATTTCAGTCAGCTCAAGGCTATTTACGGATTCAAGAATTCAACAAATATTGCACATGTTCAGGCACCGCTTTTCCAGGTTGCAGACATTTTGCTTCCTCAAATTGAAGAGTTCGGAGGTCCGAAAAAGGTTGTTGTTCCTGTTGGAATAGACCAGGATCCTCATATCAGACTGACAAGGGATATTGCACGTAAGCTTCATGAAATCGAAGGATTCGTCTCTCCCGCT
>NZ_CADAJR010000065.1 GCF_902788255.1 uncultured Methanobrevibacter sp. | reverse complement strand
ATCAGCGTCATTTGTGAATTTGAACGGCTCAATGATTATTTCACCGTCGGAAGAAATCGCAGCGGCGAAATGGTTAAGTTTGGCAATATCAATGCCTACATAAATTTTCATGAGGTTGTACCTCCCTTTCCAAAAGTCTGATACCATGATGTCCACCATCAATTATCATCGTAGACTTGATATGTAAATGTCAATATTAAAATGTACAAAAAGTGGAAAATAAAAATGTACATTTATCCATGCTATGCTTCGGCTTCCTGAGCTTCCAAAAAGGCTCGTTTATCTTTCAAACGATATGACGGTCCTTTTATGGATATGACTGCTGAATGATGTAACAACCTATCCAGAACAGCATTTGCTAAAGTTGCTGATCCGAATATTTCACCCCATCTGGAGAATGGTGTGTTAGTTGTTATTATAGTACTGTTCTTTTCATAACGCCTTGCTATGAGCTGAAAGAACAGATTAGCTGAATCCATATCGATTGGCATATATCCAATCTCGTCAATAATTAGAACTCTATACTTTGCAAAAAACTTAAGCCGTGCTTCCAGTCTGTTCTCATGGTGGGCTGCTTTGAGCTGATTCATAAGGTTTTCAAATGTTATAAAATAAGTTATGTTTCTCGCCTTTGCACAACTGATTCCTATTGCAGTTGCCAGGTGGGTTTTACCTACTCCACTGGAACCAACAAACAGGATGTTTTCGTGATTATCAAGAAAACCAAGATTACAGAGTTCAAGCATTTCTTTTTTATTGATATTAGGTTGAAAATCGAAATCAAAATCATCCATTGTTTTAATAAATGGGAAATTCGCTGTTTTGACATTGGCTATATCACGCCTGATCTGATTGTTTTTCTTTTCGATTTCAACTAATTCCTCAAGAGCTTCGCTAAAGGATTTTTCGCCTTTGTTAACAAGCTCTATGTAGTAATCCAGATGCTCCTGCATTTTCTGGATGCCAAGGTCTGTAAGACCATTAAGTAGTTTTTGTGATGATGACATATCTGCTCCTTCTACAGGAGTGCATCCATCTGCCTCAGATTTATCTCAGCAAGTGCCGCGATATCGTCATCATTTTTCATATACCCGGAGAGTAACTGTGTGTAGTGCTCTTTTTTATAATTAAGTCTTTTGTCACTTAACCTGTGCGAAACAATAAGTTCCGTGCTATAATAAATCTGTAATGAATCATTGTAAACCTTCAGTCTTACTGGTTTACCAATGTATTCAGCAGGGACGGAATACTTGTTTTTCATGTAAGTGACCATAGAATCCTTTCTGACCGTGGTTTGGCGATCGTGGGTAAGATAAGATTCAAGGACTTTATCGCTTGGTAATGATTGCAGGTATTCCTTTTCTTTTTGAAAAAGAAGTATTGGTGGAACACCGGTTTCATCACACACACGCTCGCATACCTTTTTATTAATCCTGCTAAGGATCGATACAAGTTCCTCTTCAGTTTCAAATTCACCTTCGTAAGGAACTAACCAGGCTAGAAACTTATTTAATGCTTCTACCTTACCTTTTGTAAAAGCGTGTCGTGGTTTGCAAAGCTTTATTTTAAAGCCCATATCCTTGGCAAAAGCCTTCATTTCATTACTGATGTTGGCTTTTTTGCCATCACGATCAACAACAGATGACATGTTGTCAAAAAGGATTTCTCTGGGTACACCGCCTGTAGCTTTAAATGATGCTATAAGGCAGTCAAATACATCCTGTCTTGTTTTATAAAGTTTGTAAGTAAAGACGGGGTATCTAGAATAGCCCAGTTTATAATCAAACACCTGAAAGGTGAATGGTTCTCCGTAACGATTGTGAAGGGTAACATCTTCCTTCCAATCAACTTGTGCCTGAACACCCATTTCTGTTTCATAACGCGGATGACCTTTTTCAGTTTTTACAGGTTTCAAGCCTTTTGATTTGACATATTTATTGAAGTTAGAATAAGTACCGATGCCGGTATCTACTTCATCAACTATAAATTCGTAAACAGCTCTTACGTTTGCTCCTCTGAGCGAGAGCTTAGTTTTAATTAATTCATAATGCTCATCTAGTCTGCTTGGTTTGTTATGATGCTTAGGTTTGCCCTCGTATCCGTCATAATACTTTTTGACAGTCCTACGATCAATGTCATACTGACGAGCTAATTCTGAAAAGTTGGGTTTAATATCGCTCAACCTAAGTATGTGAAGCTGCGTGATTAATCCTTTGTCCATGGTTGTTTACCTCCCATGAAAAGGCTATCACTTTATGCTTGGATTGTACATTTTTATATTCCACTAAATGTACATTTTTATAGTATCATTTACAATTATTCCACGGTGCTCTTGACATGAGCCTCCACGGCATATGAATTTACGGCAAAGCGGCAATCCTGTCCCTGTGGGCATGTTTGCCTAAGCATACAAG
>NZ_CADAJR010000064.1 GCF_902788255.1 uncultured Methanobrevibacter sp. | reverse complement strand
GGCGGGCGATTTCATCTGCACAAGAAGACAGCTCCTCGCATGCATCAAAAAGATTTTCAGATACTTGTTTTGAGCTTAAGCAATTCAATGACTTTTGTGCTTTTCTTGCAGCATCTATTGCCTTATTCACATCTCCCTTGTCTGCTATCGGGATTGTGTCTATCAGTTCACCATCATATGGATTTATCACATCATAATGTTCATTCTTGTCAATGAACTCTCCATCTATCAGCATTTTCATGATTAACAGCTCCTGAATTTTTAGTTAAAGACCAGTTTATGAAAACCTAATTTTACTATTTAACGCTAAGTTAAAAAATTAAAAGTTTCCAAATAATATTAATTTCCAGAATAGGTAAAATTTAATTTCAATTGAAATACATATTAATTATTGAAAAATAAGTATAATACACTATTTATAAGGAAAATAAGAATAAATATCACTATGAAAAGCCAAAATACTTATTCTCCATATAAAATATTTGTGCTGCAAACAATTAAATATTTCGGATTTTAACAAAAAGAAGAATTATAATTTATATAAGACTTAATCACGACCTGCTTAATTTTAAGATTAAAATACCCCTTTTATTTCCAAAGTAAAATATAGAAAATTAAAATATATTTTAAAATTTTTAAAATAAAATGTAAATATTTTTTTATAATAAAAACATAATACTAATCATATAATAAAATTTTATAAAAATTAAAGTATATTTTATAAAATAATAAGAGATGGAGTTTAATTTTATGAAAACAAAATATTTATTTTTTATTTCATTATTCTTAATCATCCTGCTTGTTTTACCTGTAAGTTTTGCAAGCACAGATGATTCCGCAAGTATTGCAAGTATAGATGATTCTGCAAGTTATTTGAATGAAAATAATGAAGCTGATTTGAAAATCAGCACCCCGTTGAATGATTATGAAACGGATTTAGACAATAATAACATCAATACAGAAAGCATGGCATGCCCAACCCATACTCAAAAATCCGATGGCGAATCAGGAGACTTAGGTGCGGCCATAACCAATGAGGAAACAGAAAACGGAGAATTGGGAAATCCAATCACCTCTCTTGAGAGCGAAAACTTGAAAGGAGACATCTATTCCGATTATTCCGATTATATCAATCTGAAGTCTGAAATGCTCACCTATGACTTCAATCTCTCCGAATCAAACACAATCTATGTCAATTCCAATTATGATGGAGATGAGGAGCTCGGATCCCAGTTGAAACCATTTAAAACCATCAATGCGGCTTACAACTTATTCATAGACAGTTCAAACACAAAAACAAATATCTTTTTATATGAGGGAACATATGTCATTTCAAAAAAGATGACCATAAACAAGAACCTCAACATAATTGGCGAAAGCTCCACAAATACAATAATCAGTGGTAATGATGAGTATGAAATGTTTCTCATAAGCCCTCCACTGAGCTATTATGCAATAAGCCCCCTTGTGAATTTTGTAAATCTGACATTTGCAAAAGGTAGTTCCTATTATGGAGGGGCAATCTACATAAACCAAAGTGCTGTGAATTTTGTAAATGCGAAATTCATAAACAATACAGCAAGGGATTACATCTCCTACTATGGACAGAAAACATATCCTGCAAGCGGAGGAGCAATCTACAACGACAAGGGATTCGTGAGGATATACAATTCATTATTTGAAGGAAATTCCGCTTCAGGAAGTCAGGACAGCTATGCAGGAGCTGTTTTCAATGACATGGGCGAAATAACAATTCTAAACTCCGAATTTATAAACAACTCTGTCAATGGTACCTACGGCAGTGGAGGAGCCATATACGATTACAGCGGAATTCTGGTAATCTACAATTCCAGCATATCCGGCAATGAGATAAATTCCAGCTATTCCCTCGGAGGAGGAATCTGCAACTGGGCAAGCCACAATGTTTTCATTATAAACTCCACAATAGATGGCAATCAACTGCATGGAGACTACACTTTCGGCTCTGCAGTATCAAACAAGGCAATCCTTCTGGAAATCCACAATACAACAATATCCAACAACAAAGCAAATGGCATATGCGATGAAAATGGAACCTTCTTTAATTTAAATGGAATTGTGAATCTGACAGATGTGCAATTCATCAACAATGAAAAAGGAAATACCGATAACAGCCTGCTTATGTGTCTGGAAGATCAAATCATCATTTCAAAAGCCTTTGATGATGCCCTCCTTGTCGACCTGCCGTCATCATATGACCTGAGAGATTACGGTCTGGTAACTCCTGTTCGCGACCAGGGAGGATCAGGTTCCTGCTGGGCCTTCTCAACCATAGCTGCAATTGAATCATACCTTTTAAAAAATGAAAACATCAGCTACGACCTCTCTGAAAACAACATGAAAAATCTAATGGGCATTTACGGATTGAATGGAACAGACTGGGCAGATGGAGGAAACCATTATATGTCTCTCGCATATCTACTGCGATGGAGCGGACCTGTTAATGAAAGCGATGATCCATTCAGTGACTGGGATACAAGCTCCCCGACAAGATTGAACCAGACAAAGCATGTTCAGGAT
>NZ_CADAJR010000063.1 GCF_902788255.1 uncultured Methanobrevibacter sp. | reverse complement strand
AATTTTAAAAATGATAAATTCTTAAAGGATAGTACACTAAAATACAATTTAATATTTTCATAATACTGATTTAAAGTATTATAATGAAATTCTTAAATTAACGGCATTGTTTAAAAAAAGGAAATATTTAATTAATGAAGTTGAATTGCTCTTCATTAATCAAAAGATAATTTATCAGTTCAGATGAATCAAGATTCTCCCGATACAAATCGACTGCTGTGATTTGTGAGTTATGGTATGTCCTGTAATACAGGATTGCCTTGTTGGTGTTGTAGCAGGAAGTGTATATTGTGTATTCATACAAATCAGGATCATCTATGAATGTGCAGCCGTTCTGCTGCTCGACTGAGCCAAGAATATGGAAAAACTGACCTACACTGCTTGCCTCATCATTATCCGAATAGGAATTTGCACGGGTAAATGCAACCTTTGCAAATCTTGAAGCTGATGACAAGTCACCCGGAAGGCCTATCGCACCCATACCTCTTGAGTACTCCTCCAAATCCACACCAAATGTGTTTTCAGGATTTTTGTTAGATAAACCCCTGTAATTATTCAGGTAAAACAGCTGCTTGTCAAAAGGAGGATTGTTGGTCAAAACACCTACAGGATTGTCATAGACCTTCAGGCCGTCGGCCAAGGGTTCAACGACAATGGATTCAACCTCATCAGAAATCATCCAGTGAAGCGGGGACAGTGGAAGCTCATCGGCAAAGTTAATGTTTACAAGATTGATTTTTCCTAATGCCTCACGGGCTTCAGACACACTGGAGCAGGTCCCAAGCAGATAGGGAATCAGTTCAAAAGGAGTGATATTAACCATATCCTCTTCAAATTCCCTGTAGACTGCATTTCCAGCAAAGTTCAGACCTGCAATAGCCAATCCCTTTTCATTGCATGCATCATAATATAATGGATACTCGTCAATGCCTGCAGCTATTCCGATTATAGCGTAATGGGTTTTAATATCATCTATTTTTCTGAATTTAAGCTCATACTTTCTTGGAGTAACGGTTACCCTTTCGTTATAGGATATTTCATAGTCAAAGTTACGGCCAAAATAATGATTGTCAGTTATATAATTGCTTGCTGTGCACATTTTATCACCTTATAAGAAATTTGAATATTTCAAAGCCCTTTGCTTGATATCTGCAAAGGTATCATCAATCAGCAGTTCTCCGTCTTTAAATACGGTCTGAAGGTAATCTTCACCTTCACTATCAATTGGAACTGTTCTGAATGAATTGTTCTCTCTTATTAGCTTAAATCTTCCGGTCTTTGATTTTTTACTTGAATCAAGAGGATTCTTGAATATGTCATGCCAGACACCGTCACGCAATTGGGTTGAACATTTGAATGCGTTTCTCTGGGTGTCACGATTGACGGCTGTGTGCAGTCCTCCGCCCATACCGAATATGATGTTCTGGGCGGCCCATCCGGCTGATTTCATGGCAAACAATATGTCACGGATTTTCTGATAGTTCAGTCCGTCACCCCATAAGAGTCCTATGTTCAAGTCAAAGACCTTATAGCCCTTGTCGGTGAGATGGCTTCCAAAGCCTTCAGAAAGCAGATTCAGACAATCAATGGTTGTGGATACAGGCTCACCGCTGTCCGGCCTGAATACGACCTTGTTATCCTCACCATCCAGGAAATTCAGAATGGCCTCATTCAGCTCTGTTCCAGATTTTCCGGATTCTTCGAGGAAGTTCCTGTAGTTGTATGAATCTATAACCAGTGACAGCACTCCATCCTTTGCATTATCGATTACATTGAGAATCTGTGAAATTTCACCTTCAGGACCGAGAGATGTCATTACGCTGTGTTCGGTTGCCTGGACGGAAAATCCGTATAGATTGGAATCGTTGTAATAGTTTTCAGGTATTGTCAGTGCCGCAATGGTGTCTGTCCCTGAAAAGCTGAGCAGATGAGCTGATCCGGAAAGCATTGAGGATTCGGTTGAAGTTGCACCCCTGTATCCGAAATCATGGAGCATGAAGTCAAGATTATCCTTAACGGAACCTGTCACTTCAAGATAGAAATTGCACAGTTTTCTGACCTCTGCTGAGAGAGTTGCAACAGTTGAAGGGTACCAGACCTGCAACAAAAGAGGTTCCAAGTAATTAGGCAGCCAATAAGACTTGTCATCGGTGTTTTCGACTGTCATCAGTGCATTTCCCACATCAACAGGAGTTCCTTCCGCAACTGCCTTTATTTCAATCGGCAAATGGCCGTCATGTTCATCCAAAATATATTGCCAGCCATCCCTGTTGAACATATCCGGACCGATATGATTGGCAATCAGGTTATCGGCTTCGTCAATTTTTTCCTGAGTGACAATCTGGCCTTCAAGATATTTCTTGAGGATATATTGAAGTCCGTAAAAAATTGTTTTGTTAAACTCAGCACCTACTCTACTTTCAAGGTATGAATAAATCTTTTCAGTGCCTTTAGGATAGAAATAGTGATGGGTTACCTTATAACTGTCTGTTAAAAGACAAATGTTGTTTTCTATCATAATATCACTTTATAATAGATATTAGATAGTTGAATAATATAAATGTTACGAAAAAAAAGACAATGCCGTCAATTTAAGAATTTCATAATTTTTTTTATCTTTTTGATTTTTTATATATCTCTTTTTTCATGTTAATCTGTAGTTCATATTGAATTTTCTTGCAGATGTAGGTCTTCTGGGTGATTTTC
>NZ_CADAJR010000062.1 GCF_902788255.1 uncultured Methanobrevibacter sp. | reverse complement strand
AAGGATTCGTCTCTCCCGCTTCAACATATCACAGGTTCCTGACCGGTTTGACCGGTGACAAGATGAGCAGTTCAAAGCCGAACACTGCAATATATCTTAATGACGATACAAAGACTGCTGTTAAAAAGGTTAAATCTGCAAAAACAGGTGGAAGAGAGTCCCTTAAAGAGCAACAGGAACTGGGTGGACAGGTCGATAAGTGTGTTATCTATGAAATGCTTCTGTATCATTTCATTGATGACGACAAGGAGCTTGAGCAAATCAGACATGATTGTCTGAATGGAACCCTCAGATGTGGGGACTGTAAGGTAAGGACAGCAGAGTTAATGGAAGAATTCATGGATGACCTTCATGAAAAGCAGGTAGAAGCAGCTGAAATTGCTAAGACACTGATATGATGTTGGATGATGTAAAGCTTGCATTTACCGAAAACAGGTTGGCTGTTGTATCTGCAATAGCTATTTTTTTCATTTCCATTGTTTTGGGATATGTGCTGGAGCCATACCTGTACAGCTTTTTTAATCCTGTTGTTGAGGATCTGACTCATAAGGTACAAACTGGTGTCATAACTATTACGTTTCAAAGCATCTTTTTAAACAATATCAAAATCGTATTTCAGATGTTCTTATACGGTTTGATACTGTGCTTTTCAGCGGTTATACTTGCTTTCAATGGTTTTTTTGCAGGCTACTATCTTGCAGCCAATGATGATTTTCTTAAAACATTCCTTCTGATTGTGCCTCATGGAATATTTGAGTTTTCATCATGCATCATTGCCTGTGCGTCAGGTTTTGTGCTTTTTAATTTCCTGTATCTGTTTTTAAAGACATTGCTCAGGCAGGACAACGCCACTGTGAAGCAGATGTTAAGCGTATCATTTGAAAGCAGTAGTGTCAAGTTAAAGCAGGCGGTGATTTTGCTTATAATCGCATCAATACTTATGGCGATTGCAGGATTTTTTGAAAGCTATTTGACATTGCCAATTGCAGAATTTTTATATTCAATTTTGACTTAAATTTTAAATATAAATTAATTAAAAAATATACATGTGATTTTTTATGATAAGATGTGTTTCTTGTGGAGAAGAATATGATGACGATGAAGTGATCTATACTTGTGAAAAGTGTGGATCTGTTTTAGAACTCGTCAATGAAATAGATGTTTCTAAAGACATTTTTGATGGTAGAAAAGATAATTTATGGAAATTCAAGGAATGTATTCCGGTAGATGAATCCAAAATTGTTTCACTTGATGAAGGAGGAACTCCATTTTGCAAATGTGACAAGTTAGGTGAAGAGCTCGGAGTAAACCTGTATGTGAAAGTTGAAGGTTCCAACCCTACAGGAAGTTTTAAGGACAGGGGAATGACTGTTGGAATGACAAAGGCTATGGAACTCGGAGTCCATACCGTAGGTTGTGCTTCAACAGGTAATACATCCGCTTCACTTTCAGCATATGCAGCACGTGCAGGATTACGTTGTATTGTATTTTTACCTTCAGGAAAAGTTGCTTTAGGTAAATTGGCACAGGCCATGTTCCATGGTGCGGAAGTCATGTCAATCAACGGTAATTTTGATGAAGCTCTTGAAGCAATGACTGCTCTTGCATTAGAAAAACATCTTTACTTATTAAATTCAATCAACCCTTACAGACTTGAAGGACAAAAGACCATAGGTTATGAAATTGTTCGTGACTTAGGTTGGCAGGCTCCTGATAGGATTATTCTGCCTGTAGGTAATGCAGGTAACATTTCAGCAATCTGGAAAGGTGTAAAAGAATTTTATGATGCAGGATTCATTAAGGATCTTCCTATGATGACAGGTATCCAAGCGGAAGGCGCATGTCCTGTTACCAATGCATTCAAAAAAGGAGACAAACGTGTTGTACCTGTAGAAAATCCGGAAACAATTGCAACAGCAATACGTATTGGTGCTCCGGTAAGTGACATCAAAGCATTGAATGCAATCTATGATTCAAACGGTTATTCAGAAACAGTAACTGATGATGAAATCTTAGATGCACAAAAGTTACTTGCAAGAACCGAGGGTATTGGTGTGGAACCGGCTTCAGCTGCATCAATTGCAGGTCTTAAAAAACTTGTTGATGAAGGTGTAGTTGACAAAGGTGAAACAATCACTTGTGTAGTGACTGGACACTTGCTTAAAGATCCTAACACTGCTATTGATGCATGTACTCAACCTACTCAGGTTGATGCGGATATTGATACTTTAAGAGAGATTTTGATGAACAAATAAATTTTCCTTTAAATCTCTTATACTTTTTATTTTTTCTTTTAATTCCATTATATTCAAATAAAAATTTTACTTTTTTTATTTGTGGTCATGTATGAAAAACATTCTTGAAGATATTAACTTCACTATTTATGTTAATTTATCATGGTATGTTATGGTTAATTTATCAAAAATCACCGATGTAACACCAATAGATTTATATATAAGCAAATTTAAATTAATTATTAACAAGTTAAATGTGAGGTGTATAATATGAGTGAATTACCAATTGCTCCTGTAGGCAGAGTCCTCAAAAATGCTGGTGCACAAAGAGTAAGTGATGACGCTAAAATCGCTTTAACCGAAGCTATCGAAGACTACGGTAACGAAATCGCACAAAAAGCTGTAGGATTTGCTCGCCACGCAGGCAGAAAAACTGTAAAAGCTGAAGATGTAAAATTAGCAATCAAATAGATTTGCTGATACCATTTTCTTGATAATAAATTTTTATTATCACTTTTACTTTTTTTTATTTCTAATTTATTTTTTCATTTCAAAAATTCCTAATTTTGCCTATTTTTTACAAACATTTATATACTATACTGACTAATTTAATATTGTCTAGTTCTCTAGAATTATTTCATTAATTACTAAATTTTTATTTTTAGTTTTGCTAAAAATTATATGAAATTCAGAAGTATTTGTATTGAAAGTCTAATCCCCCTATTTTTTCTTATGGGATTATATTTAGTGATATATGAATTATTCAAGAATTAGTATTATTAATAACTATATTAGAGTATTCTATAGTTATAATCAAATAATATTATGATTCAAAATGGATTATAATATATGCCGATGGATGGCAAAGCCAGATGAAAAAGGAGGTATATTTTATGGCAAACATTTATGTAAAATTTGATACACCAGAAGAATTAGCTAAACAAGCTGAAGAAGCATTAGAAACCGCACAAGCTACCGGTAAAGTAGCAAAAGGTACTAACGAAGTAACCAAATTCATCGAAAGAGGAGACGCAGCATTAGTTGTTATCGCAGAAGATGTTGATCCTGCTGAAATCGTTGCACACATTCCGGTATTAGCTGATGAAAAAGAAATTCCTTATGTTTACTTACCAACCAAAGAACAAGTTGGCGTAGCTGCTGGTTTAACTGTTGGTACTGCTTCCGCATGTATTGTTGATGCTGGTGACGCTGAAGCTGCTGTAGCTGAAATCGTAGAAAAAGTTGCTGAATTAAAAGAATAGATAAATTCTTTTAAGGATTTTTA
>NZ_CADAJR010000061.1 GCF_902788255.1 uncultured Methanobrevibacter sp. | reverse complement strand
GAATTTACCTTGCAGGATTGCTCTTACTCCTTCAAGGTTTCCAGCAGTACCTAATTCCCTGAGCAGGAATTTCAGTATGTGCTGAGGGTCTCTGTTTAAAGAGTCTGCAACATCCTTGAAGTTTTGAATAAATGTTCTGTTACCTTGAATTACTGAATATGCCTTTACAGGTTCGAATCTTTTGCTTTCAAAAACTTCCGGAGGCAATTGGTCAATAGCTCTGTTTAATAAGTTTTCATAATCATCCATGATTTCACCTTTGTGATTTATATTTTTTAAACTCTCTAATTAGTAAAATGTAGTTTTCTATTAGTAAAAATTAAGTGTGAATTTTTCATCTTCAACTTTTTATCATTATATAATTTACATTAATATAAGTTATGTATTTTATTATTTATTAATGTAATGTATATGCCAGTTTATATTTAATAACTTTTTTTTAATATGGATTAATTTCAAAATCATTGGAAAATTTTAATATTTTTAACAGGCCACTCGAAAGTTAAACATTCATTCAATTGTAATTACAATGTTATTCAAGCCCAATATCTGGGAATAATCTATTTTCTGGGAAATGTTATTCAGGATTGCAATATTTGATTCAATGCTTTCATCCTCCATCACATTAATGCCCTTGCCTGAATACTTGATGGATATTAGAATATAATCCTCATTATCCCGGATAATCACATCAATCAAGTCTATGCTCTCGTTTATATCGATGATATGGACAATCATGTCCTCAATCGCCATGCTCACCAATACTGACAACCTTGCATCATCAAATGACTCCTGAATATTTTCAGAAATGTTGACCGCATCATCAACATTTCCTGTGATTGTGAATTCAAACACGGATTTTGCATCATGTTTCCTATTGAGGAAAAATCCGTAGTACTCCCCATTGCTTCTTTTAGCCTTAGCTTTAGAGTATATGGCAATAAAAAGTACGGTTGCAAATTCAGATGCAACAAGTGAAATCCAAAATCCATCAGCTCCAAAGAAGTGAGTTAAAAGGTATGCAAATGCAACAGGGAACAATAATCCCTGAAATAGAGTGATAAGATTAGCGAATTTATCATACTGGACAGATTCTGCATAAAAGCTGTAGAGGCTATTTATTGCAAATGCAATGAAGCTTACTGAAAATATTCTAATGATATTCATTATCATAGGAATATCTGCAGGATTGTTTACATTAAACATGAAAAGCACAATTTGCGGGAACAATATGAGCAATACTGAGAAGAACAATGCAAATCCAATAACTATCTTAAGGGATCTTCTTGTCACATAATCCACGCCGGTGAAGTCCTCTTCTTTATAATAGACTGCAGAAATAGGCAGGATTGATTGAACAGTGCCTAAAATGAAAATGTCAACTAGATACAATGCGTTATAACACATATCATATGCTGACAGACCCAAATCTCCTAAAAGTCCAGCAATCAAAGCATTCAATATAATCAATCTTATTGTGGTGTAAAGTGGAATTGAAGCGCCTGCAAAACCGGATTTGCATATGTCTGCAAGATAGCCAATGATCTTTGATGTTTTAACTTTAATTACCCTTAATGTTCTATCCGCCTTGAAGAAGTAAAGTGTAATGTAAATTGCAGAGACTATATGGCCCACGGTGGTTGCCATTGCAGCACCTGAAATCCCAAAGTTCATGAATTTCATAAAAACAATATCGAATATTATGTTTATAACATTACAAATCATAAATGCCTTGAACTGCATGTTAATGAATCCGTCAGTCTTGATGAAATATGCCAGACTAGTCATGTAACATTCAAACACAATTCCAAGAGCATAGTAATAGAAGTATTGGGTAACAAATTGCTTAAATTGGGGAGAATGACATAATAGATTAACGTATTCATTCTGGAACACGATTGTTGATAATGTAATGAGCAGACCAATTATTATAATCCCGATGATTGCAATCGTGAAATATGAGTTGCTGCGCTCCTCATCAAATTCCGCCCGGGCCATTGTACAAACTATACTTCCTCCCAGACCTATAAGCCAGTAAACGACATTGATAAATGCAACGAAAGGTTCAATACTTTGAACAACAGACAAATACACTGAACCCATGAACATGCTGATGAAGAATGCATCAACCAGAACTGCGAAATTGCCTGCAATTGAAGTTATCAATGTCGGAAAAAACAGTTCCCTGAACTTGCTGTTCAATAAATTAAAATTACGCTCATATGTCATGATATCCAACTATCTTTTTGATGCAATAACCATTCTGTTCAATTTATGTATCGGCAACTCTATTTTAAAGTTCAATATTCTTAGAAGCGCTTCGGCACCCAGTCTTGAATTAGGCATGAATGCATAGGTTGTTTTTGGAATGAAAATCAATCCTCCAAACTTGACCTTGTCGAATATATTCAGGAAGAGTTTGGCAATCTCATCATCCTTCATATCTCTAAGACTTTTATTTAGATTAATGACTACACAGTCAAAAGTTCCCTTGATTTCATTCAAATCATCGATTGAAACCTGAAATATATCCAAATCATCAAAATGAGTTTCAGTGACTAAAAGAGAAGTGCCATATGCCTTGATTTCATTCATCAGATATTCAATTTCCTTGAAAATCTCATCATCATTAATCTCCACATCATTATGCAATTCCTCACTGAAAACCAATTGGAAAGCACGTTTTTCAAGGTCTCTTAAAAAGTCAATATCCCTTTGAAGTTGATTAGGATCTTTATGAGCCAGATATATAGTTCCTCCAGAAGTTTCTAAATCTTGAGTTTTAGAGAATGCTTCAGGTTTTTCAATTGAGTGGAGGTCTGTTTTGAAGAAGCTTTTCAAGTTAACTCCAATTGAATTCATCGGAGAAGACCGGGCAATCAAGTCTTTTGGGATAATGAAATTTTTTACAACTCCCCGTGCAAATAGATGATACCCTTTCATGCGCTCCAGATTGAATTTTTCAGGATTCAAATAGGAATCAAGAGCACTGTCTGTTTCGTGCTGGCCTGAAATGAAATCCATGAATTTTCTATCCAAACTGTCTCCATGAGGACGGCAATTAACTTCAATTAAAACAGGTCCTTTTTCATCTATCATATATTCCCCATGAACAGGGCCGTACTTGACTCCCAATGCATCTGCAACATCATAAGCATATTCAACAAGCTCAGATTCGCCTATCCCCAATTCGGTAACAGTTTCATCATAGTCGTAGATGTTGCCTCCCTCATCAGTCATGATCTTGTTGTATTTCCATATTGTGGTTACACGGTGAATTCCATTGCAGGAAACTGTGTCTACGACATATTCCTGGCCCATGATACGTTCCTGAATTACCAGTTCCTTCAACTCATTTCCGTAAACCCCAGTCAAGTTAAACACTTCCTTGACCGCTTCAATCATTTCCTGTCTGTCTGAGCATAACCTAACCCCAACTGATGCGGCACTGTATACAGGCTTCACTACAACCCCCTCAAGGCCGTCCTCATCATAATACTCAATAGCTTCTTCCAGGGATCTGACAACCTTACCTTTTATTGAGCGAAGGCCATTTTCTGCCAACCTGTTCTGCATTTCATTCTTCAAGGTCAATGCATCTATGTTTTCAATAGGGTTGCATAAAAGGTCCAAGTCATTTGCAAGCCTTGTAGCCAGTATAACACCATCTTCAGTACCTGGAACGATGACTAATGGATTATATTCCCTCACCATTTCAAGTGTTTCTTCATAAGTGTCCTTTTCATAAATCAAATCAAAATCATTTTCGATTAATTCATATTCCTCTTTTACCTCTTCTTGATATGCCATTGCATCTTCAGAATCACCGAATGGCTTCATTTCCAAAACTATTGGATTGCAATTTCTGTCAATAATGTCCTGAACATAATTCTTCCCTGTTGACATGCACTGTACAATAATAATATTTCTCATGAAAAAACACCGTTCTATACTTTATCTAATTATTTATCTTTACTACATTAAAAATTTATTTTTTGTTATAAATTCACATGCTATCACAATAATATTAATAAAAATATTGGGATATTTTAAATAAAAAATAAATAAAATAAGATAAATCATGAAAAAAATACAAAATAGAATCACTTAAACAATTATCGAGTTGCTCTTAAAAAAAAATAAAAAAAGAAATTTAAATCAGTGAATGATTTAAATTTGAAAATACAATTTGGTTAGAAAAGAAAGAAATATCAGTCAACTCTTCTAAGATAGCCATTTGTTGGCTCATAAATGATTCCCTTGCTTTTGAGTTGTCTAACGCTGCTTTCGACTTTTTCTTCACTCATATCATATTCATCAACCATGATGTTCTTGAGG
>NZ_CADAJR010000060.1 GCF_902788255.1 uncultured Methanobrevibacter sp. | reverse complement strand
GTATATAAAGGATTTAGATAAATGGATCAGACTTGATGCTCGAGGAAATAATAAAAATATTAATGCATTTTTCAGTTTGAATGAGGAACGCTTGGCTTATACAATCCGAAGTGAACTTGGTGAAATTGACTATCATGATAACCATGCAGATTTGGATGAAAGATTGGTTAATATTCTGATGCAAAGTGCGGATATCTTGGAGCTTACAACTGATTTTGAGTTTTAGTTAGAATTTCATTAATATGTGTTTTTTCATAAAGTCGCACTTTGAAAATGTTTATTATTAATGAACTTGATATAATAAATTATAAAATTCTTTGGGGATTATGTATGAATAATCGTGTTAAAATTGCTCATGAGTTTGCAAATGCTATTAATTCTGACAAGATAGTTAGAATTATATTGTTTGGTTCTGTTGCTCGGGGTGATGATAGAAAAGATTCTGATATTGATATTTTAATCGTTTCTGATTATTGGGAAGAAATCGATTCAATTATTACTGATGTAGTTGGTGATATTGTTTTTGATCAACAGGAATTAATTTCTCCACATATTATGTCAGTAGACAGATTTAACAACACAAAAGATTATTCATTTTTAACTAATGTGCTTGAGGATGGTGTTGTACTTGTCTGAAGTGGATGAATTTATTTCAAAAGCAAATGATAAGTTAATCTCAAGCAAAATCCTTTTTGATAATCATCAGTATGCAACATCTGTTAGTGCAGCTTATTATTGCATGTTTTTAACTGCTAAAGCATTGTTAATTAAAAAAGAGCATTATCCTAAATCTCATGAAGGTTTAATCTCCTTATTTGGTCAAGTGTATGTAAATCAAGGTGATTTTGATAGAAATATAGCTAAATATCTTGCACGTGCCCAATCTTTACGTGAAGATGCTGATTATGATGCTGTTGATGGGATTACAGAAAGTATTGCAAACTTATGGATAAATAATGCCGAAGAATTTATGGAAGAGTCCAAACGTTTTTTATAAATAAGATCATGTTTTAATTTTTTCTTATATTTTAAAATAGACATTCTTGATTACCGTAAATATTTTAATGTAATGTTTGTAATAGTATAAATGAGGAGCTAAAAGTACATTATATTTTGTATAGTATACGGGCAAAATCCTTTTTAAAAAGGCTTTTTTTGATTTTTGAAGTTTAATCAAATATTATTTTAATTTTTTCATGAAATATTTCACTGATTATTTTGATTTTGTTCATAAAATTGCATTTGATTGGTTTATTATTAAGTCAGATTTATATTTCATTTTTCATTTTGAAGATTTTGTTTATTCAATTTATGTAAAAAATATATACTATTATAAATTAAATTAATAATATTGATAAATTAATAGGTTTTAGTTATGAGTACATTAATAGAACTTAAAAATGTTTACAAAGAGTATCAGACTGGAAATCAGATACTTAAAGCAGCAAATAATCTCAATTTTACAATAGATAAAGGGGAACTTGTAGTTATTCTTGGACCCTCTGGAAGTGGGAAATCAACCCTGCTCAATCTTTTAGGTGGTCTTGATAAGGCTACAAGTGGTGAAATAATCATTGATAATGAAAACATCACCTCTTTTTCAGATAAAAAGCTCACACGCTACAGGGCAAAGGAAATAGGTTTCATATTCCAATTCTATAATTTGATTCCAAATTTAACTGCATGTGAAAACATTGAGATATTAAATGATATAGTTGATGAAGGCATTGATGGAAAAGAGATTCTGGCTAAGGTTGGACTATCTAAACATGTTAATAAATTCCCATCAGAGCTGTCCGGTGGAGAACAGCAAAGGGTATCAATTGCAAGGGCAATAGCCAAAAATCCAAAAATGCTTTTGTGTGATGAGCCTACCGGAGCACTGGATTCCAACACTGGAAAAATCATCATAGAATTGCTCATTGACTTGTGTGAACGTGAAAACACAACAGTTATTATAGTAACACACAATGCTGAATTTGCAAAAGTCGCAAACAAGGTCATCCATATCAAAAACGGTCAAGTTGAATACATTGAAGAAAATGAAAATCCTCAGTCTGTGGATGATATAAACTGGTGATTTTATGTTATTCAAGAAGATGCTTAGGGACATTAAGGAAAATAAAATGCAGTTTATAGCAATATTTTTAATGTCCTTTATCACCTTGCTTGCGTTTGCGGGAATAGGATCTGAAGTTCAGGGCCTGCAGGATAACCTCAATAATTATTATGAGGAAACAAACATGGCCGATGCCTATGCCTTCGGAAGCAATTTCAATGATAGTGTTGTCAAGGACTTTCGGGATATGAATTCGACAACGGGCATTGAAACCCAGTTTGTTGTAAAGTCAATTGCCGACTTGGAGGATGAGCCCGCAGTAACCCTGCATTTTTTAGAGAAAAACAATATCTCCCAATATTATCCTGTTGAAGGGAGTAACATTAACTTCAGTGATGAAGATGGCATTTGGTTAGATGGAAGATTTGCTGAAGCGAAGAATTTGACTGTTGGGGACAATATATCCCTAAACTTCAATGGAATTACAATAAACAAGACAATCCGTGGACTTGGATATTCTCCGGATTATGTCTATGAGGAACCGGAAAACGGTTTGATTTCAGATTTCAAATATCAGGGATTCGGATATCTGTCAGATAAGGCATATCCAACTCCGGACATGCCTCACAATAAGCTGTTAATGACAACCAATGTCAGCAATCATGATTATTATAATCAGACACGTGAAATGCTTGAGGATAAGGGATATGATGACATTATAAAAGGCGCATCATTTATGTCTAGAGAAGACAGTGCCAGTGACAATCAAATACAGGACGAAATCAAACAGCACATCGTTTTGGCAGTCATGTTTCCAATCATTTTCGTTGTTGTTGCACTTCTGATTCTATTAACTACAATGACACGTATAGTTAATCGTCAAAGAACACAGATTGGAACCTTAAAGGCAATAGGTTTTGAAAACAGGCCATTAATTATCCATTATTTATCCTATGGTTTTTATCTGACATTGATTGGTAGCGTACTGGGTATAATAATCGGTCATAATACGATACCATACATTTTTGTTGACACTATGCAGTCATATTACACCCTGCCTTGCTGGGATCCGGGATTCAATATGAGTTTCATTTATGTGGCTCTTTTAATCGTTTTAGGTTCACTGTTATGCTCATACTTTGCAGTTGCAAACATTATTCGTGAATCTCCGTCAGCAACTTTGAAGGCAAAGCCTCCTAAAATAAGCAAAATAGGATTCATTGAAAATACAAGGATATGGAACAAATTAGGATTTAACTTTAGATGGAATATCAGAGACATTAACAGAAATAAATTAAGAGCGGTCATTACATTATTCGGGGTCATTGGTTGTACTGTGCTTCTCATCTCAGCATTCGGTATGCATGATGGGGTCAATGACTTGAAAACCTGGAAATATAATGACATCAACCACTATGAAACACAATTGGTTCTCCAGGATAATGTTTCACAGTCACAAATAGATTCAATAATTGACGATGTAAACGGATCTCCAGTCATGACAAAATCTATTCAAATCAAGGCCAATGATATTAAAAAGACGCAAGTGCTGACGGTTCATGATAAAACCCGATTAATCACCCCAACCGATAAAGATAGGCATGAAATGACATTGCCAAACGATGGGGTTTCCATTTCACAAAAAACTGCTGAAATATTTGGTCTAAGCGTTGGCGATAAGATAGAATGGCATTTATATGGTAATGAAACTTGGATAAACTCCACAGTCGATGCCATTTATGGTGATCCTTCAGTTCAAGGAATTACAATATCATCCGATTTTGCGGAAAAAAACAATATTTCATTTAAACCGACAGAAATTGTTACAAAGGAAAAGGTTACTGATAAATTAGATGGTGTTGGAAGTGTCAACAATTATAAGGACTTGACAAACAGTTGGGATAAGCTCACACAAACTGCAAATCTCCTCATTATAATTCTGGTGATATTTGCAGTCCTATTGGCGGTTGTTGTATTGTACAGTTTAGGTCTTTTAGGTTTCACTGAGGTGGAAAGGGATATGGCAACACTGAAAGTTTTAGGATTCCCGTTAAGTGATTTGAGAAAACTGTTCATTACACAGTATTTGGGAATATCTCTGGTCGGTTTTTTAATTGGAATTCCGACAGGATATTATGTTCTTGAATCCATCAGGAGCAATACTGACAAGCTGTATTATCCGACAAATTATTCCTTAACCACTATAGCAATAAGCTTTGTAATAACAATTGTCGTATCTGCAATTGTTAATCTGTTGCTTGCCAACAAACTCAAAAACATTGACATGGTCGAAGCCCTTAAAAAAGAAAGGGAATGACCATTTTCTTTTTTTATTTTTTTGAGGGCGACTCAAAATTAATTATTTTTTAAAAATTTTTTTGCATTAATTTTTATTATTTTCAGGTATTTTGTTTGTTGTTTTGGTGTATGAG
>NZ_CADAJR010000059.1 GCF_902788255.1 uncultured Methanobrevibacter sp. | reverse complement strand
GGAGCAGCATCATGATCAGAGCCTAAAACAGCATCACTGTTAGAATCTGTTCCATTACCTGAAACATCACCATCATGACTTCCATGACCGTTTCCACGAGCATTTCCGCTACCACTATGAGAAGTACCATTGCCAACAGCACCACTAAAACCAGTACCGTTTGAAAGCCTGTTCAAGGCACGATTGATCCAAGCGAGATCACCAGTGCCTCTGCCAGAACCTTCCCTAATATAATCCTTCAGCCAATCAGGATAATAATCCTCACTCATAGTGTTCTTAGGATTACCATTGGTGTTGTTTTTAACAACAGTCCCAGATGGGCGACTAACTTGATTATTAGTACTAGCGCCAGTATGATTAGAAGTAGTATGAGTATTTAAAATATTATTAGAAACTGTTGAATTATAAGTAGAGGAGTCCTTGACATCACCAATTAATTTAACACCATAATTACCATTTGTAGTAATATTATTGTACTGAATATTATATGTATGATTTCCCCTGATATTTTGAACATAACTAATACCATAAACTGCATTCTTAATAGAATTGCCTAAATCATTTACAATAATCGTATTATTCAAAATATTATCACCAGTATCCTGAACCTCAATACCAGTAACTAAGGCATAAGGAGCATAACCATCAACCGTTGCATCACCAGTCACATTAATAAAATTACTAATAATATCAATAAAAGTATCCCCATAGAAATTCTGAGAATAAATCCCACAATTAGGGCCATGATTAAAAGTAGTCAAATTGTTAAAAGCAATCTTAACATGATCAACAGGCCCATTAATTTGAATTGGATAAGCTGTGCTCTGGCAAGTCTTACCTCCGTTAGTAAATACTGAAATATTATTTTTTATAACAGTAACATTATTAAGGTTATATAAATCCAAAGCATAAAGGTAGTTATCCTGACCTACTTTGGTAATAAAATCCTCGCTACGAATAACATTATTCTCAATCATAGAATGACTGCAACCATATAAAATAACAGTATCTAATGTAGGATAATTAAAACTTCTATAATTAACCAATGTATGGATATAATTATTGGACAAAGTCAAATTCTCAGAGCAATCTGCTGCAAAAGCAGCGACAGTGTCTGTACTCACTTTACCATAAGATCCAACAAAAGTCCATAGAATATATTTGATTGGCAACTCACAATAAATATTATTGCCAGAAACCAAACTATCATGAGTATTTCTTAAAAAAATACCATAGTTATAATCATTATCTCCTAAACCATGACCATAAAAGTTGATAGTATTGTTAATAATATTCAAGCCAACAAAATCATCATCATGGCCATCAGAATAAATGCCGAAAGCAGTGACATTTTCAGGAGTTGTATAATTTAAAGTACAGTTATAA
Source organism: uncultured Methanobrevibacter sp. (assembly GCF_902788255.1). Lineage (NCBI taxonomy): Archaea > Methanobacteriati > Methanobacteriota > Methanobacteria > Methanobacteriales > Methanobacteriaceae > Methanobrevibacter > uncultured Methanobrevibacter sp. The sequence goes on along the minus strand of NZ_CADAJR010000059.1, from coordinate 3,148 downwards.
ATAGTCACATTATCTGCATGAACAAAAATACTGGCATATTCATTTTCCTCGAATTCCCTATCCAAGACCATATTAATGTTAGACAACACAATGCCTGTGGCACCTAAGTCGAATACGGTATTGTAGAACAGGGAATCCTTTGCGGTGACCAATGTATTGTTGGATGTGAAGCGGATGACACCTAGACTGTCAAAGTTGCCTCCGAATATCAATGTGCTGTTTCCATACTCTGACTTCAGCACGTTGTCTTCAAAGAACTCATTGAAATTCAAACTATCTATATAATACGTATTATTGCCTAAGGACCCATTGGAAACATTATTTGAAGCTTTAACATCACCAGAATCCTTTAAAGCCTTACTGGAAGAAGAACCGGAATGCACAACATCATCATCTTCAACAGAAACCTCATCCACACTGGAAACAGGATCATCCATGCTTCCAGCAGCTAGATTAGATGAGGAGATAATTCTATTACTGTCCCCTTCTGCAGAAGAAACCAGACAGGAATCATCTTCAGAGGAAACTGTGCTTAACTCGATTTCCTCCACTGCGGAAACAGAACCGATGTTATCCACCGATAGGAGAGAATCAGCACTGCCATCTGCAGAAACGGAAGAAACCGAGACCAATAGAACCATAATCATTGAAAACAATAGCAATTGTTTGTTTATCTTTTGCATATTTCAGTTCCTTTACATTATTTTTTTAAAAATTTTTTCTCTATTAGAATATTTTTTCTTTCAACCACCGAGTACAATTAGTTTTTCAATTTAATAACAAAAAACATTTTGATTATAAACGTGACAAAAAATAAATTTTCCATTGAAAATTTATTTGTTATTCCAATCCAAATCAAGTCATTGGAATAAAAAATAAATCCCACGGAAAAAACGCTTTTTGAATGAAAGAAAAAGATAAAAAAAGAAGAACCGGACATCCTTCTTTTGTTTATGTTTTTTCCCTGTTTTTCACATCTTTTCCGTTTATGATTAATTTATTCCTTGACGAATTTAAATGAGGTTTAAACTCTTTTTTTGCATCTAAAAAGAATTTATTTATTATTCCAACCAAAAAGATAATGATTGGAATAAGAAATAAATTCTCAATAAGCATTTTGACTTTGTTCCTCCCATATTTAAAATATTAAATGTTAATAGATCTAAAAAGGAGATTTTAGACCTATTAACTAAATAAATTAATTTATTTTACAGTTATTTTTGCTTTTTTGCTGATTGCCTTGTAGGTGTTGTCTCCTGCGAACTTGGCTACAGCAGTGTACTTGCCCTTCTTGGTGAGCTTGACTTTCACGGTTGCAATACCCTTTGCATTGGTCTTTGCAGTGTAGGTCTTCTTGTTGACTGTGAAGGTAATCTTCTTGCCCTTGATTGCTTTTCCTTTAGCATCCTTAAGGGTGAAGGTGACCTTTTTGGTCTTTGCTTTGACCTTGAAGGTCTTTTTAGCGAAAGTAGCCTTTGTTGCTTGCTTGTTGACAGTAACCTTTACAGCCTTCATGGAAGCCTTGTAGTCATTGTCACCGAGGAATGACAAGGTGTAGTAGTATGTACCTGCATTAGCATAGTTGACGTTCACTTTGGCAACGCCGTTCTTGTCAGTTGTGACAGTTGATGTCTTGCCGTTAACAGTCACTTGAACAGCCTTGCTTGCAAGGACCTTGCCGCTAGCATCCTTCAAGGTAATGGACAATGTCTTAGCGACCTTAGCGGTAGTGGTTATGTCGCTTGCAGTAATTGAAGTAGCAGTCTGGTTAATATAAACAGGAACTTCTACAGGGACTTCAACAGTTATGTTGTTTACTATGATGTAAGTGCTTAAGGAAGCGGATGATTCCTTATAGTTAGCATTTCCTTCAAAAGCAGCGCTGAAAGTAACTTTACCTGATAAGTCACTGATGTTTAAAGTAGCCACACCGTTTTCCATTTGGCAAGGAATGCTTTCTTCATTTACAAGAACATTGATCCCATCCACATCAGCAATAGGGTTCCCTTCCATATCTGTTAAAGAGATCACAAGGTTATCTCCATCTACATCCATAGTTAACTTAGAGCCAGCCCTAGATTGAGTAGAGTTTACATAAAAAGCACCACCAATAGGAATAACATCAGTACTTACTTCAAAATCATAATTACAATCTTCAATACTGATTAAGTTTTCTATATCATTGATGTATTTTGCAACACCGTTAAATGTGCATCCTTCAAAAGTACAAGCATCGAATTTTACAGCTCCTTCATATTCTGAATTAGTGTAGACTAAAGAATCTGCTTCGATATTTCTAAAAGTACAATTTTTAAACTCTACATTTTCATATTTGTGAATGTCAATTACATTATTATAATTTTCAAAAATACAGTCTTCAAAGACAGTCAAATCATAACCATAATCAACAGGATTATGATTAAAATTTTCTTCAGAGGTTTCTCCAATAATTATAGCATCAGGTCTAAAAGTACAATTTTTAAAAAATCTTTTACCTATACCAGCAGGTGTTTCTATTTTTATGGTTTTTTCGAAGATTAAGTTAACATAAGTATGAATAACACCATCATAACTCTGTTCAGTCCAAAGGGATTGTGAGAAAATTGTGTTATTTTGACCAATTATAGTGTAATTTTTTTGATTAGTGCCTAAAAAGTTAGAATAAGTACCTGAAGCGACATAAATCACACCATCATCAGCTATAGCATACAATGCATTATAATAAGCCCAGATTCCACCATAAGCATTTTCCCAATCAGCACCGGAAACAATTGGCTCATCATCATCATCTGTAGTGCCCTCTCTACTTATATTTATATAAAGTTCAGTAGGGCTCCCATCATCATTTAGCATAGGGGACTGTCCGGAAAGTTCATCATCAACTTCATCAAGAGCAGGCTCATCATCAACAGAAGCCTCTAATTCAACATCATTGCTATCATCCTGAGCAGGTGCAGACTCATCCACAACCGGCTCATCTTCAACTACAACAGATTCCAAAGAATCGCTTGCATCATCGGAAACCGCATCAACTGCAACAGTATCAGCACTTGCATCCACAACATCCGTGGACACATCCTCTGCAGCGCTTGCAGCTCCGATTATACAAAATATAAGTATTAAACATATGCATATCTTTTTAAAACTC
>NZ_CADAJR010000058.1 GCF_902788255.1 uncultured Methanobrevibacter sp. | reverse complement strand
CAAAGGTAAAGTAATGAAAAAGGTCAAACTTACCTTGAAAGTAGGCAAAAAAACCTACAAAGCTACCACAAACAGCAAAGGTAAAGCAACCTTTAAAATCACTAAATTAACCAAAAAAGGCAAATACACTGCTACTGTCAAGTTTGCAGGAAGCAAATACTACAAAGCATTAAGCAAAAAGGTAAAAGTAACCGTTAAAAAATAGAGAAAAAATTAATTTTTCTCTATTATTTTTTTATTTTTCTAAAAATTAGAGGAATTTATTTATTATTCAACATCCTATTCTATTTGGAATAATAAATAAATTTCTTTGATTATCTATGAATGAAGTTTATTTAAAGAGTATAATGCAATATGGGGAGATTATTAATATGGGGAAAACAAATAAAAGCATCCTATTATTTTCAATGCTCATCATTTTATTCATATGCATATCATCTGCATATGCCTCTGAAGATATATTAGATACACAATCAATCACTGATGATTCAAGCATTAATGAAGATGATTTCGGCATAGATGAAAACATAGAATGTTCAAATGAAAACAGTTTATTGAACTTAGAAAGCAATATTTTAAAGGAAGATGACAAGCCATCCGATTTTTATATTAATAGTAGTAAAGAACTTAGTGGAGACGGTTTAAGTCCTGAAACCGCATACAAGAACTTTGATTATACTGTATATGACAAAGTGGCCATCAGTGGTACAATTCATTTGTCTGAAGGAAACTATGGAGTTCCAGAAGGCTCACCATATAATACAAACTATTATATTATTGGCCAAGAGGGAACAGTAATTAATTCCTGTTGGTTTGATAGTATGGGAACTTATAAAAATTTTAATCAAACATTAACTTTTATAAATGTCAGTTTTGAAGTTCCATCAAGTGGACAAGTTTGGTATTCCAGTGGAAATGATGATATTGGTTTCAGTGATACAATAATATTTTATGGCATTTCCATGGATGGGCGTGACTTCAATTTTATTAACTGCACTTTTATCAACACATCTTTTGTTTCTGGTCAGCATCAGCATGTTGAACCTAATAGGGATGGATTAACAGATATCTGCACTGCAATTTTTGAAAATTGCAAATTTCTAAATTACACTTATGACCCAACCATTAACTCTTATGACGTGCATACTTCCTGGGGAACTATCATCCCTACAGAAGAATATGAAACAACTTCAATGATCACTTCTTTTGAATGTTCAAAATTTATTTTTAATAATTGTACTTTTGATAATGTTAGCTGTGATGCTATTGTTGATTCCTATGGTGGAAATACAGATTATTATGGTCGCATTGATGGGGTTTATATCTATAATTCCACATTCACAAACTGTGACATCAATGGAGTCGTTAAGGCTCGAAACTCTCCTTATTGCATCATCTCCAATTGCACCTATGATTTTCCAGTCAGCTATGATGTTCCTTTAGTCGGCCCATTTTACATTAACAGCACTGATCGACCAGTCATTAAGACTAATCTGGGTCTTGTTGCAAATGCAAACACTTTAGTCATCAGTTTAACTGATGAGTCCAACAATCCATTGGTTGACTATGAAGTTGAAATTGTAACCAACGGAAGGGTTTCCTATGAATATACAGACAATAATGGGAAAATCATACTAAGCAATCTTTTAGGTAATTACAGCTTTGAAATCACTTATCCTGGAGATGAGTATGAAGGCTATGCCCCATCCAAAGTCTTTAAGAACTTCACATTTGAAAAGTCTAAACTTAGCACAGTTCTAACTGCCCCTAAAGTGACAGCTAACTATAACATAGCTAAAAACTTGGTTGTCACACTTAAGGATTCCAACAATAAAGCTTTAGCAAATAAAAAGGTTATTGTTAAGGTCGGCTCCATATCCAAGGTCCTAACCACTGACAGCAAAGGTCAGGTTAGCCTTAATGTTGCAACACTTGTTCCTAAAACCTACACTGCAAGCATTAGCTTTGCAGGTGATGATAACTATAAGTCTTCCTCAATTAGTTCAAAAGTCACTGTATCCAAAGGGGTTTCAAAATTGATTGCCAAAGCGAAGACATTCAAAGCTAAGGTTAAGACTAAAAAGTTCTCTGTAACCTTAAAGGATTCCAAAAACAGGGTTTTAAAGGGCAAAAAACTTACTATAAAAGTCAAAGGCAAGACATACACTGCAACTACAAACAAGAAAGGGGTTGCCACATTTAAGATTACTAAATTGTCTAAAAAAGGAACCTACAAGTCAAAAATAGTATTTAAGGGAGATAAATGGTATAAAGCTATTAGTAAAACAGTGAAAATTAAGATTAAATAGGGATATTGATTCTTGAAAATGGGTCATTTTTCCTATTTTCTTTTATTTTATTTATTCACTACATTATTGAAGTTAGTTATTTTGTGGTGAATAAATAAAATGGACGGACCAATATGGTGTTTGTTTATTTTATCAAGTATTTTTTGGAAAGTGGGATTTTTTATGAGATTTAAATATAAATCATTATTGCTTATTTCAATATTGATTATTATTTTAGGCATGAATTTTGCATCTGCTGCTGATGCATATTCTGATTCTAGTTTAAATAATATTGGTATTGGTGATTCAATAGAAGAAGTTTCAGTTGAAGTATCTGCTGATGATTCTCGCAATGAATTACCTTCTTCAGTTGATTCTCTCATTGAATCCTATTCTTCTTCTGATTTTGGATTAGATCAATCAAATACTGCTAATAAAGAATCATCTTCTGAAAAATCTATAGAAAATGAGGGTAGTGATTTCAATTCTAAAATGGATGTTTTGATGGAAAGTCCGGTTTCCAATGCCAATTTGACATATTATGTTAGTTGTGATAATTATACTCATTATTTTGATGATTCTGGTGTTTTAAAGGATGAGTTCGGAGGTTCCATTCTCGTCTTTGAAGGCAATTTTGAAGATAAGGGAGTATTCACTATTGATAAGAACAACACTCGTCTTGTTTCTAATCAGTCTCGTTTCGTTAACACTGTTTTCAGTTTAACTGCCAGTGATATTGTTTTGGCTAATTTCAATTTTGATTTTAATCAAGCCTTTCCTTTGAATCATAATGCTGGCATTTACGTTGGATGGGACAATATCACAGTTTTCAACAATACAATTAACTATATTGCTCCCGTTGATACTACTTGCATCGGTATTTATGCCAATGACAATTATGGACTGAACCTGATCAACAATACAGTTAATTATTATGGCCAAGCATATAATGATGGATTTAATTATCCTGTCCTTATGACTTATTGCTATGATGCCTTTGTAAGCGGCAATAGCATCAATGCAACATTGCCTTTGCGTCAGGTTGACTGGAGCCAGCTTATTTATGGTGGTGTGAGCATGGATAAGGTTTCCTCTTTTGCCATTGGAGGCTGTGACAACCTCATCTTTGCAAATAACAGCATTTATTCTGCAGTCAATGGAGGAGTTTTTGCGGATAATCTTTTCCCTACTTTGTCCTCTGTTTTGGTTTATGCCTGCAGAAATTCCACACTTGATGGCAACAGCATTCTTGTTGAGGACTATTTCACCCGCAAGAATCAGGCTAATTACCTGTATGCCTTGGATATCTATGTATCTGATGACGTTTGTGTCGTGAACAATTACATTGATGTCTTTACATATGGCGGTTACAGTTTTCATGGGACTGCTTATCCTATTCAGATTACCGGTCCTGCATATAACATCAAGGTCGCTTATAATTACCTAAAAAGCATTAGCAATGGCCCGAACATTGGAATCTATTCGCAAAATGCTTATGGTAAGACTCAGATTGATGTCATAAGCAATTTCATCAATATTACAGGCAAGGCTGGAAGTCATATGTATGCGTTGGTTGCAGGAATTGAGGTGCAAGACTCTGATGACAGAATACTTAACAATACAATAATAGTGGATACTGTTGGCGGATATCATGATGGTGATCGCATTTATGGCATAAGTTATGCCCAGAGCACTGAAGGCAATCATAAATATCAAATCAAGTATAATAATGTCACAGTTCCAGGACCTATTGCAATCAGCTTGAATCAGGGTTTATTGGATTCCACTACCAGTGATACACATGTCATGTATAACATTTTGGTTACTGGGCGTGGCGAAGGTGGTGACAAGGCTGTGGCAATTGGAGGCCAAGGTACAAATAATGTTGTAAGGTATAATACCAATGGTTCCAATCCTGTTCGCCATATGTCCCAGCATGATTTGCCTGATTGGCTGAAGAATTATCAAAGTCCAAAAGGCAATGGATTTGGCTTGTCCTGGCTGAGTGAGGATGGAAATGCTCATTTTGGGGGCCTTGGCAATGGTTCCGGCCGTGGAGGATTCCATTTTGATTCAGATGTCAATGGCAGGAATAGTCGCTTTAGCAAGTCAAATGCTACTCATGGTGATTTGAATTCTACCTATTATTCTGTTGGGGATTCCGGTTTGAGCATTGCAGCTGCTTCTTCATCTGCAGGTTCTGCTTCCAACTCTCCGTCAGAAGTTGATAAGAATGCCTATGAGATTGATGAGCATGACAATGTAGTTAGCAAGTCTTCAGATTATCTCCAATTATGTATCATCTGTATTGTTGCTTTGCTGTTGTTGCTTGTTGGCTATAAGCGTCAGAAGGATAAAGAGGAAGAAGAATAGTTAAAAATTTTTGTTTATGATGGAGTGTTT
>NZ_CADAJR010000057.1 GCF_902788255.1 uncultured Methanobrevibacter sp. | reverse complement strand
ACCGTAAGCGTCAAATGTATGTACTGCCCACCAGATACCGTTAGCACCATAAGTTGCATTAATCTGAGTTCCGTTTGGTAATATAAATAGTAATTTACCTGGCATAAACTCACTGTAAATATTTGATTTTGCAGTGATGTTAACAGTTCTGTTGTTAGCTGTCTGAGATGTAACATTTACACTGAATTTCATATTATTTGAGATTGTTTTTTCAGCTTCAGTATAATATGAATCTTTATCATGGCGAGCGCCGATGTAATAATTTTCACTTTCAATTTTTATCGGTAGAACAATCATACCATTCTCATCTGTGACTTTAACTTCATTTAAAACCAGAATACCATTAACAACAATGCCTACAGTGATGTTTTGACCGGATTCATTCTTGGATCTTGAAGGTTTGATTTCGGAACTACCTGTGTTGTTGATTCCCTTTGCTCCCCAATATGTCACATTGATAAAGGTAACTTCAGCATCATTTCTAGAATATATTGCATTTAAAAGGTTATTATGACCTTTGAAGATGATTGTAATGTTATTTTCATTTTTGGTTACTTGTAACTCTTCTGCATTTGCTCTATTGTTTAAGAAACGAGAATTGGAAACAGTTTTAGACGATGCACTGTAGAAGTAAATAGCAGAACCCTCAGTTGCATTATTACCTATGAAATTACATTTTGTCACAGCATTTATTGAACTATAATCAAAATAAATAGCACCACCATAAACTGCAGAGTTATCAGTAAAATTACAATTTGACACATTACCAGAAGTCATCCTAACAGCACCCCCATTCTCAGTTGCAGTGTTGTTAATAAAATTACAATTTGAAACTGTACCACCACCCATATTTATAGCACCACCAATTGGAGCAATGTTATCAGTAAAATTACAATTTGTTACAGTACTATCAACGTTAAATCGGATAGCACCTCCCCATCTAAAAGCAGTATTACTAACAAAATTACAATTTTTAACATAACCCTCTCCATTCAAATATCTTATAGCGCCACCATAATCTGCAGAGTTATCAGTAAAATTACAATTTGTCACATTACCTGAATTCTCAAAGTAAACTGCACCACCATCGCTAGTTGCAAAAACTGCACCACCCTGGCTAGTTGCAATGTTATCAGTAAAATTACAATTTGACACAGTACCAGAATATATCCAGACAGCACCACCATTTCTAGCAGAGTTGTCAGTAAAATTACAATTTATCGCCCTACCATCAGAGTTCTCATCAAAATAAATTGCACCACCATCTTTAGTTGCAAAGTTGTTAGTAAAATTACAATCTGTCACAGTGGCAGTATACTCACTCATATAGTAAATAGCACCTCCAGTAGGTGCGGAGTTACCTTCAAAATTACAATTTTCAACAGTAGTATCATACTCATTTTCACCACCTGCAAAGAAAATTGCTCCACCACCATTACCTGTTGCAGTGTTGTTCACAAAACTACATCCACGAACAAGATTAGAATTAAGATATGGAAGTATTCCATGATTATGCCAATAGATTGCGCCACCATCATCTGTTGCAGTGTTGTTCACGAAACGACAATCTAAAACACTTCCCAGGTTAGCTTCCCAGTTAATGGCACCCCCATCTTTTGATTTACCATTTAGAAATGTGATATTTTTTAGAAAAACCCAATCTGCTTGGATGTTGAATATTGTTGCTTTTCCTTTGGCGTCGATTTTATGTCCTTGTCCGTTAATAATTATTCCTTGTGCGATTGTGATTCCTTCAGCACTAAATTCGTCTTCGCATTCATAATCTCTATCAAGAGTTATTTCACCGGATGAATATCCTTGTGTAATGTTTTCCTGAAGCTCCTGGAATGTTCCCACATTTGCCTCACTGATTACTTCATCATTGCTTGCTTGTTCGACTATCTCATTTTCATTGCCTGCAGACAATTCCGTTTGAATTGTATCTTCACTAGCAATCACCGTATCGTTCACATCACTGGCACAGACGCTGGCCGCACCGAATATGAATATGGCCAGCACCAGCATGAACATTATTTTCCTGTATTTCATTTTCTCCCTGAACTCCTGAAAATTGTATGCTAAAAAATGTTTTATATCATTCAAACAATCATGAAAATACATATCCTTTGTTTAAAACTTCTAAAACATGAATAAAAATCTATCAATAAATATATTTATACATAACTATACCAGAGACATGAAGGGCAGATAAACTGATATTCAATTTCAAACATCAAAACTTATTATCAGATTCCAACATATATCTAACTAACCAAAATGGAGGAACCTTCAATGAATAAGAAAATAGCATTCGCATTAATTATAGTGGGCTTGCTTGCTGTTTCAGCAGTCAGCGCCCAGAATCCATTTTTCCTAAACGGAAATAATGATGATTCAATGTATCAGGTCTCTTTGATGCAGGCTTTCATGCATGGAGAATATGACGGAGTAATTACAGTAGGAGATTTAAAGACACACGGTAACACTGGCCTTGGAACATTCGAAGGAGTGAACGGTGAGATGATAATCCTGGACGGAGTAGTTTATCAGGCAGCCGCTGACGGAAGCATTAACGTCATGCCGGATAACGAAACCGTACCATTCGCCACAATCACCAACTTTGACGAAGATGGAAAAATAGACAACATAAGCGCCAAGGACTTTGACGATTTAACAGGTCAGTTAAACAAGGAAATCGGCAAAAACAGCACAAACAACATGTATGTAATCAAACTCAAGGGTGATTTTTCAAAAATTACAGTAAGAAGTGTTGAAAAACAGGAAAAACCATATAAGGAGTTCACAGAAGTTGCTGCGGTTGACCAGAAAGTATTCAACCACACTGACCAGACCGGAACACTTGTAGCGGTATACTTCCCGGAATACATGAATGAATTAAACATGCACGGCTGGCATCTTCATTTCCTGTCTGACGACAAGACAAAAGGAGGGCATGTTTTAAATTTCACTGATTTCAAAGGATCAGGACAGATTGATGAAATCCAGGAGTTCAACATGATACTTCCAAGTGATGACTCATTTGCAAAAATGAATTTCACAGAAGACATGACCAATAAAATAAGCAGTGTAGAATAACTCTCCATGAGTTATTCTTCTTTTTTTATCAAATTTTTTTAATTGCTGCGGAAACTTTGATATTAACTTTTTCTCAAAGTTACTGTAAAAATACTATTCCAATTCCAGATTCATATTGTCGTTTAAGTAGTTGCCTTCCATATCAACAAGGATGACATTCAAATCAAGTTCAAAACGCTGCTTACACCTTTCTTTTATAGCATCGGCAATGCTGTTTGAAACCTCAACTGAAATGTTTAGCTCTTCAAGTATATCCATCATGTCATCGGTTGTCTTGGAATCGAATAGCCTCTGAAGGTCTTTTTGACCGGCTCCGCAAAGTGCGGCATGGGCAACCATGATTTCCCGCCTGCCGTCAGCCACGGCATGTTTGGTGTTGAAAATTCCCCCGGCAACCTTAATAAGTTTGCCCATATGGCCGAAGAATGTGAATTCAGTTATTCCACGCTTTTGGGCCTCTTCAAACATGAAACCTACATAATTACCTGTTTGGATTATCTGCTGTTTGGTGATGTCCAAACGTTTAAGGGCCAGTTTCTCACCGATGTTTCCCGGAACAAAAACAAGCCTGTCCAGATTCAGAGCCAACGCAACATCAATCTGTGTGACTATGGAGTTCTTATAGGCTTCAGAGGACATTGACCTTGCAATGCCTGTTGTTCCCAAAACGGATATCCCTCCGACAATGCCCAGTTTAGGATTCATTGTCTTTTTGGCTATCTTTTCACCTTCAGGAATGGAAATGCTAACCTTTGCAACTTTTCCTTCAGGCACAATGCCTGTCAAGTTCTCAAAAATCATTCGACGGGGAACCGGATTGATTGCATACTCTCCAACGGGAATCTGAAGACCGGGTTTTGTAATTATACCGACACCCTTACCTCCGGTTATAACAACATTGGACTCCTCATCAGTTCTCTCAATTAGCTCAACTGTTGAAACGATTGCCAAATCAACAGTGACGTCAGGATCGTTGTAGGGATTTTTATGGGCTACAGCATAAGCTTTAGAGTCAGATGTTTTCTTGCATTCATCAATTATGATGTCCAAAGTCTTTTTTGGAGTTTCAACCTTAACGCAGGCAATATCTGAAAAATCCAAAATAGCTTCCAAAGCAGCAAGAGAACAGGCAGTAGCTACAGTTCCTGTTGTTACGCCAGTATAATTATCATTAGTCATTTTAAAAAGAAAAAAAGAGTGAATCTATAATAAAGATTCGAGTTGATTGATTAGTTCTTCGTCACTTGGTGCACCGACAAAGCTTACTTCACCGTCAATTACGATTGTAGGAACTGCCATGATTTGGTAGTCAATTGCTCTTTGTCTGTTTTCAGGATTATTAGGGTCGTCTATTTTAACTGATTCTACTTCAATTGCGTCGCCTAATTTATCTTTTGCTTTTTCAGCTGCGTCAATTGCTGCTGGACAATGTGGACATGTACTTGTTGAAAATACTTCTACTTTGATTGCCATTTAATATGTCTCCTTTTATTTAATTAATAATAATTCTATTATTTATTTATATATATAACTGTTTCTATAGAATGAAACAAATTTAAATCACACCGGACATGTGTGGACTATTGCAAACCATATTTCGGATTTCTCTTTCTTGATTTTTTCCTGAACCCTATCGGCGATTTTACTGGACTCTTCAAATGACAGGTTCCTGTCAAGGTCGATGTATAATGCCACAACGGAAAAATTACCCATATAATCCACTTTGATATTATGCGGATTTTGAACATTGGAAACACTGTTTGCAATGTCAATGATATTCTGAACAAATTCCTCTGACGGAATCCTTCCAAGAATGAAATTAATATTTGAAATGAAGATTTGAACTGCAATCTTAAAGATTAAAAATCCTATCAGAATTGCAACAAGAGGATCGAAAATTGGATAACCCATATTTGATGCAAAAACAGCACCCAATATTGCTATTGATGAAAAAATATCGGTCTGCTGGTGTTTACCGTCAGCAATGATTGCAGGACTGTTAATTTTCTTTCCCATGGAAATGACATACCTGCTGACTGCAAGATTGACAAAAATCCCAATTACGGCCATGATTGCAACATTATGGTCCGGAACGGAAATCGCTTCGGAGAGTTGAACTTCCGCCAACTTTTAAGAAGTTGGGGATTCTCGATTTTTTAACATACCCCTTGTTGAGTGGAATGTTAATATTTTCGAGCCGATACCCGCGCA
>NZ_CADAJR010000056.1 GCF_902788255.1 uncultured Methanobrevibacter sp. | reverse complement strand
TGGTCTGTTGGCGAATTGTCCAATGGTTCCAGTGTAAAGTTAACTGTCACTGTCAAGATTGACAATGCAGGAAATTACTCAAACTCTGCTACTGTAAGCGTTAATGGAAATGATGTCAATTCATCCAATGACGAGGCATCCTCTGAAATAGTTGCTGTTACAGAAGCTGAAAACAACAACGAGACAGAACCAGACAATGAAACTGACATTTTTAATGAGACAGATCCATACAATGGCCCTGACATTAACAATGAAACTGTTCCGGATAATGGCAGTGGTGAGGATGTAAATCCAGCTGGTGCTGTTGAACCTGCATTAGCAAAAACAGGTAATCCAATATTGCTTGTTTTATTGGCATTTGTTATGATAATATCTACAAATTTAGGAAGAAGACGTAAATAACTTGCGTCTTCACATTTTTCTTTTTTTTTAAATTAATTTAATTTTCCGTGTCATAATTGAACATTTTGATATATTTTTTCAGGATTTTTAAGCTATATATATTTATATAATAATAGTTTTATATAAAATAATGAAAGAAATATTTTGTGAATATTCAATTTATTTAACATTTTTAAATGAGGCGATAAATTTTTCAAGCTCTATTAAATTAATGGTTTAATATAAAACTTTATATTATTTTTATTTTTTTATTCAAGTGCTTTTGAATGAAATATTTTTTTCATTTTTTATTTAATCGATTGTAAAAGGAGGTGAAAAAACGAAAAGCAAAAGGAAACTGTTACTTGGTATTTTAATCATTTTTACTCTTTTAACCTGTTTATCCAATGTTTCAGCTGAAGATGCAAGCGATTTATCTATTCCCGATTCTTCCATTGATGCAGATTTAGCCACTCAAGATCTGTCAATTGATGAAGAGGATTCTGTAGATGATGCTGCAACCCTTAAGCAAGATTCAACAAACGCTTCCCTAGAAGAGGATTATTCAAGTGAAAATGTTAAGGATTCTTCTTCTAATGTCTTGCAAAGCTCTAAATTAGGCAAGAACATCAATCTTAATGGAGGTTCCTTTCAAAATATTCAAGATGCAATTGATATGGCAAACCCTGGGGATACCATTTATCTAAATGGCCGTACATATATTGGGCTTAGTCAGATTACTATTAATAAACCTATCAATATAATTGGTGCCAATAGGTCTGATCAATATGCAACATTAAATGGAATGAAAACTACTCGTATACTTTTTATTTCATATGCTAAAGATGTTAATTTAACTAATATTAAGTTTACAAATGCGTATAATTATTATGACAGTACATGGTACACAGGAACCTATGAGGGGGGTGCCATTTATTGTCAGGCTGTTCCAAATCTTAAGATATTTAATTGTATTTTCACTAAAAATTTTGCTAGTACAAAAGGTGGCGCTATATATATAACAGATAGGAGGAACGAAGTGAGTACTGCCCTCATTGAGAACTGTACCTTTATTGAAAATGAGGTAGGAGGTTTTCAAGTTAGTTCTGGGGGTGCTGTTTTTCTCAATACGAATTTCGCCCATGTTAGAAACTGCACTTTTATATCAAATAGTGTTATAGATGATACGGGTGGCGCTATCAGTATTTTTGGCGAATCTAAAGTATCTAACTCTACCTTTATAAATAATACTGCTAAAATGGGGGGTGCGGTCGAACTTGATCATGGAAGTGTAGTATTTTCCTGCAGGTTTGAAAATAATCGTGCCACTTCAGGAAGTGCTATTAAAATCGATCATCGGAGTACTATTGATGGTTGTATTTTTAAAAACAATTATGCTGAGAGTGAAGGTGCTATTCTCGTAACGGGTAGTAATGATGTAATATCTAACTCCCAATTTATTAGTAATCAAGCGGGAAGATATGGGGCTGCTATTTATTCTTGGGCAGGTGCAGATAATATTAAAGTGGATAACTGTCAATTTAGAGGCAATACGGCTAATAGTCTTGGTGGTGCTATCCTTTTTGTAGGAAAAAATTGCCAAATATCCAATTCTCTATTTGAAAACAATAAAGCATCTTCTTTATTATCTTTTGGTGGTGCTATCTGCTTGGAAAATTCAGGTGATCACACTAGCATTACAAATTGTACCTTTAAGAAAAACTCCGCTTCCATTAGGGGCGGTGCTATCTATTGGATGGGCGAAGAATCTAAAAAGGCTATAATTGCAGATTCAACATTTGAGCGCAATTCCGCTAATTATGGAGGTGCAATCACAATTGTTGAAAATTTAGGACTTATTGCAAATTCAACCTTTGAGTACAATTCCGCTAGTTATGGTGGTGCAATAGACAATCTAGGAAATATTTCCCTTATAGCAGATTCTACTTTCAGGTATAATAAAGCAAATAGTGTAAGTTTAACTGAGGATTCCCAAGAATATGCCAAAGTCTTCACTTTTAAAGGTGAAGAAGATTACATTAATGCAATTAAAAATTACGGTAGTGTTAATTTCCAAAATGTCACCTATTGGGATGGTTCTTTTGTAACCAGTGACTCTCCTATAAACAGCAATAAAGAGGCAGGTATAAACATTACTATAGTAGTTTGGAATTCCCTTACTCCGGGTCTTGGAAAAGCAAAGCTAAATATTACAAAGCAAACCAATATTAATGGTCAGGTTTTCTTTGATGAGTATAAGACTCTCCCATATGGAGTGTATTCCTATGAAGCATACCATCCAGATGATAGTTATTATACAGGAAGTGGTAAGGAGAAAGGTACTTTTATATCTTTGAATTACTTAAACAACACTCTTAAGATCAATGTTGCTGATGCTGTTTATGGCGAAGACCTTGTTGTTAATTTAAGCACTAATGTTTCAGGAAATTATACCATTTACCTTGCCAATTCAAGCTATGATGTCACATTTTCCAATGATGACGTTAAAAAGGGAAATGTATTGGCTTATAATGTCACTGTAGCTGAAAATGAGTTAAATGGGAAAATTATACGTCTTCCTGCTTTGCTTGATGTAAAGGATGGATATGGTGCTTATGTTCAGTTCACTAAGTTTGAAGAGGGTGAACCTTATATGTATACACATAATAGGACTTCATTCAATGTCTATAAGGCTTCTTCCAGTCTTGATGCAAATGGAACAACCATTGTCAAAGGCAGTGATGCTGAATTGAACTATACCGCAGAAAATGGTACTGTAACTATAACCGGCATCAAAAAAGGCAGTTCCATCTTGTATGTTGGCATTGATTATAACTTTACCGTAAGTGATGGAAAAGTAATTGTCACTGGTCTGGATGTAGGCAATTATACTGTAAAGTTAAGCACTCTTGTTGATAAAAACCATAAATCCGCTAGCAAGGAAGTTATTGTTCGTGTCATTACTCCTACCTGGATTGATGCTCCGGAAGCATTGGCATATATGGTTGGTGAATTTGATGCGATTAATGCAGTCTTGAATCCTAGTGGGGCTGGTTCTTTAGACTACACAAGCAATAATGAAAGCGTTGTAGTAGTTGACAGTTATGGCAATTTAGAGGCTAAGGCTGTAGGCACCACTACTGTATTTATCAGCTTTGCAGGAAATGACGATTATGCCCCTTCAAACGCAACAGTCACAGTCACTGTAAGTGACAATAGGATTCCAACATCCATCAAAGTCAACGATTCATTTGACTTGTATATAGGGAATCAAGTCAATATTGGTGCGGTTTTAGATCCTTCCAATGCGGGAGTATTGGATTATGCTTCCAGCAATGAAAGCGTTGTTGCTGTTGATGAAGATGGAAATATGGTTGCTGTAGGCGTTGGTGAGGCCAATATCACTGTTAGCTTTGCCGGAAACGAAAATTATTTCTCTAACAGCACTAAAGTTCTTGTCACTGTTCATCCTCTAGTTGATCTGCAAATCACTAAAAAGGTCAATGTAGCCTCCGGCGAGGTTCATGTCGGAGACCAAATAGAATTTACCATAGAAGTTCACAATCACGGGCCTTGTGATGCTACTGAGGTAGTCGTTGAGGAAGCATTGGATTCCCATCTTGCTTTGGATTCCAGCCAGACCGGCATAGGAACCTATAACGGCAAAATTTGGAATATCACTAATTTGAGAAGTGGATATACTGCTGTTTTGGCAATAGTCGCAAATGTCACTTCAGCAGGCGACATTAACAATTATGTTAGCGTAAGCTGCAGCGAGCATGACTCCAACGATTCCAACAATGCAGACAATATCAGCACCATAAAGGCATTGCCTGTAGCTGATTTGAGAATCAACAAAACCGTAGACAAAAAAACTGTAAAAGTCGGGGACTTGATTACATATACAGTCAATCTTGTGAATTTAGGTCCTTTCGATGCTACTGATATTGATGTTTATGACAGTTTAAGCAGTCTTGTTGAGTTTGTCAGCGCTTCACCTAGCGTTGGAACATACGATAACCAAACCAATAAATGGCATATTGACAAGCTGGCTGCGAATAGTCCGGTTACTTTAGATTTGACTGTCAGGGCAATTGCTAATGGCACCATTGAAAATAGTGTCATTGTCAGGGCTAATGAATATGATCCTGAAGAGTCTGACAACAGTGCAGATGCACCTGGTGTTGTTGCTGAGCCTGTAGTTGACTTGAGCATTGTCAAGACCGTAGATATCATGACTCCTTATTATGGAGACGCTGTCACTTACACTATCACTGTAACCAATAATGGTCCGAATACTGCTACTAATGTGGTTGTAACAGATACCGTTCCTAGTGGCATGAATGTAAGTTCAGCAGATGATACTTATGTAGGAAATGGTGTATGGGAAATCGCAAGCATTGACTCTGGCAGTGAGGTTTCTTTGACCTTGTATGCTACTGTTAATTCATTGGATGCATTGACCAATGAGGTTAATGTTACTTCCAAAGAGTTTGATAACAATACAGATGACAATAAGGCTAGTGCTCCTGAAGTCAAGGCTATTCCTGTAGCAGATTTAAGCGTATCCATAAGCCTTTCCAGCAACGAAGTAAATTACGATGACATTGTTGAATTGGTTGTTACCGTTAAGAACAATGGTCCTAACGATGCAAGCGGAGTCATTGTGAAAAATACTCTTCCTGACGGATTGGTTTATGTATCTGACAACATTACAGATTCTGATTATCTCTCTACCAAGAGCAGGTTGATGGCTTCAAGTCAAGGATATGACTCATCTTCTGGAGAATGGTCTGTTGGAGACTTGGCTAATGGGGATGAAGCAAGCATTTCCATTCTTGCAAAGGCAAGCTTCGTTGGAACCAAGGAATTGAAATCCACTGTTTCAGCAAATGAGCTTAAGGCAAGCGAGGATTATTCAACTAAACTTACCGTTGATCCTGTTTCTGACTTGGCAATTGACATCTCAGTCGACAAGACAGAAATAAATGTTGGCGATGAAGTGACATACACAATTACCGTTTCCAATAATGGTCCTAACGATTCAAGCGGCGTAAAGGTTACTGACAGTCAATTGGCTGATTTCACATTTGTCTCTGCATCTTCAGATGATTACGATTCATCTAGTGGCGTATGGTCTGTTGGCGAATTGTCCAATGGTTCCAGTGTAAAGTTAACTGTCACTGTCAAGATTGACAATGCAGGAAATTA
>NZ_CADAJR010000055.1 GCF_902788255.1 uncultured Methanobrevibacter sp. | reverse complement strand
TAAATATTAGTAGCGTAAGCTACATCTTAAATGTCAGCTTACTCTAAAAACTCTTTTTTTATATCTTCAACGATTTCCTTAAACCTTTTGGATACTTCATCATCAGCATCCAAAACTGAAATGGTTGCATCCTTGTTAGGCGCATCGGAAACGCTTTCTTCAATCGGCAAGTCACCGAGATATGTGATTTCCATTTCCTCGGCGAATTTCTCACCGTTTCCTTCACCGAAAATGTTTAATTTTTCACCGCAGTGAGGACAGATGTAATAGGCCATGTTCTCGATAAGGCCGATATTGTCAATATTCATCATCTCAACCATTTTCACACATTTTAAAACATCTTCCTGTGAAACGACGTTAGGTGTGGTAACCATCAATACCAAATCGGTTTCAGGAATGGTTTGAAGAACTGTCAGAGGTTCGTCACCGGTTCCAGGTGGGTTGTCGATGATTAAAAAGTCAAGTTTTCCCCAGTGGCAGTCTGAAACGAGCTGTTTGATTGCACCGGTTTTTTGCGGTCCTCTCCAGATGATCGGTCTGTCAAGCGCATCAATCAGAAATGCCATTGACATTACCTTAAGACCGCTTTTGGTCTCAACAGGGAAAATTGAGTGCTGGTATTCCTTTTTCTTTTCTTCAATGTATTCACGTTGCTTGTCTTCAGGCAAGCTGGTGTCCAAACCTCCTTCAACAACATTCTTAAATGCATCGAATTGGTATTGGTTGAATTCCTCTTCCATTATTTCAACACCAAGCATCTTAGGAATGTTAGGTCCGTGAATATCCGCATCAAGAATACCTGTCTTGTATCCCATTGCCTGCAGGGTTTCTGCAATGTTTGCGGCCACTGTAGACTTACCTACTCCTCCTTTTCCACTCATTACAACGATTTTATGTTTAATTTGACTTAAGTTTTTAGCTAATCTTATTTCCTGTTGCATCATTTGCATTTGCTGTTCAGGAGTCATCTGCCCCCCGTGACCATGATGCCCATGTCCGTGTCCATGTTCCGGCATAAATACTCTCCTCCTTTATAATTTTAACTGAATTTTTTACTTACTTCTTCAACTGCAAGTATTAATGGATCTGTAACCATTGATACCGGTGGCGCATAAGCAAATTCCATATTGCTTAAATCAAAGCAGGTCAAACCTTCTGTAATTGCCAATGTCATTGTATCGATTCTTTCCGCCACTCTTTCCTCTGCTATGATTTGACAACCGATAATGGTTCCGTTTCCATCACATATAACCTTGATATCCATAGGTTTTGCATTTGGATAATAACGTGCTCTTGTAAGAGCCTGTACCTTTTGTACAACTGGTCTGATACGGTTTTGTTGAGCGAAACTGGTGGTGTATCCTACAGCACCGAATTCAAGTTTTCCCACTTTTGAAACCATTGAATTCAATACAGGATTGAACTTGGATTTCTTGCCGCAGATTGTACGGGCCAAGGTTTTTGATTCACGCACCGCAGTAGTTCCCAGTTGGGAAATGGTATTTGAACCTAAGATAAGGTCTTTTGACTCTACACAGTCTCCAACAGCATAGATGTCCTCTACTGAAGTTTCCATCCTGTCGTTTACAAGTATTGCCCATCTTCCGATTTCACAACCTGCCATTTGGGCCAGGTCAAGTTCTGCACGTACACCTGTTGCCATGATGACCATGTCAGCGTCATATACCTCTTCATCCCCGAAGCATGCCCTTTCAACCTTGCCGTCACCAATGAGTTTGGTGATTGGTTTTCCTAAAACAACCTTGATTCCTTCCATTTCAAGGTATTTTACCAAAATGTCGGACATGTCCTTGTCAAGGGATCTTGGAACAATTTGTGGAAGCATTTCACTCAATATTACATCCAAACCCTGTTTTTTGAGAGCAAATGCAATCTCAATACCGATTAGACCTGCACCGGTTACGATTGCGCTTTTGGCATCCTTCATCGCTTCCTGTACCTTTATACCGTCATCAATGTTACGGATTCTGAACACTCCGTCAAGGTCAACACCCTGCATTGGAGGTACAAACGGGTTTCCTCCTGTTGCAAGTACAAGTTTATCGTAATTCAGGACTGTTTTCTTTTTGCCTTTTTCATATGTGACTGTCTTTTTGTCTGAATCGACTGCAGTCACTTCAACTTCGGTAATGACATCAATGTTCTTTTTCTTATAGTCTTCAGGAGTCCTCATGATAATGTCGTCAAAGGATTCGATGGTACCTGAAAGTACGTAAGGAATTGCACATGGAGAATATGCAACCTTGTTGTCCCTTGTGAGAACTGTGATTTCTATGTCTTTATCTAGTTTACGAATATTTGAAGCTGTTGAAATTCCTCCAGCTCCTCCACCAACGATTACTACTTTCATTTTAACAAAACCATATATGATTTATACAATATAATATATATTAAAAAATAATATAAAAAGATTAAGGTTAAATATATGAGGGAAATAGAATTTGATTTAAAAAACAATCCTTTTGTCAATTTTTTGTCTTCAAGATATTCAATGTCAGCAAGGGTAAATGTGGAGAAACTGTGGAACTACTGCCATGAAAACGACAAATCATTCTTTGTGATGTGTCTTGGATGCATGATGAATGCGGTAAATGAAGTTCCCGAGATGAAAAGACGAATAATTGACGGAAGGGTCTATGAATTCGATTACCTTGAGGCAACCACACCGATTATGGATGAGGACAATGAGATTTATCGTGAGATGCGTGTAAAGATCCCGCAGGAATTTGATGACATCGGTGAATGGCATGACTATGTAAAGGATCTCTCAAGAGAAATCCTGAGCGGAAAAAACGAGGGTTTTACACTGGACATGTTCAAGCGCGACAGCGAAAACATTGCAAACTTCTCCTGCATCCCATGGGTTGACTTTGACTCAATAACCTCTGCTATTGTCCAGAACAATCAAATCCAGCCCCTGATCACCTGGGGAAAGGTCGATGAAAACTATGAAATGACAGTCTCCATAACAGTAAACCACATATTCGTAAACGGTCGGGAATTGGGTTACTTCTATGAAAATATTCAAAAGGAATTCAATTCTTTCAATAAATAAATAAAAAAAGCTTTTTATAAATATCTAACTAATTCTCGTAAAAAATTGCTCACTTAAAAAAAATAAAAAAGGGTAACTAGATGTAAATCTAGTTAAAAAAATTCTATTTTAATTATTCTTGTTTTCTCCTTGACCAAAAACTGCCAAATATTGCGAATATAGCAATCAAGAGATATGCTATTGGATTACCAGTACTGTGCATAGTAACCGGATGTTTTGGTTCTGGGGTAGACCTTGAATGTTTCTTGGTATGATTTTGCTTTTCTTTTTTATGTTCCTTCTCAATAACTTTAACGGTTGCATTATCGTAATTGTTACTTAAATCAGTTTCATTTACGCTGCATGTCACATTAGCGTTATTGGTTAAGAAACCTTTTGAAAGCACTTTACAGTAAATGTATAAAGTGACTTTTTCACCTTTAGCCAAATCACCAATAGACCATCTTCCAGTCGCATCGTTATAAGAACCTTTTGAAGCTGTGAATTTAAGGAATTTTAAAGCTGATGGCAATACATCAGACACCCAAACGCCCCTTGCAGGACTTGGTCCCTTATTGACAACCTCAATTTTCCAATACATCTTATCTCCAACATAATATGATTTCTTATCTGAAGATTTTTTGATTACCAAATCACAGAATTCGAATGCTTCTGCCGTATCATTCGCCTTGTTATTGGTTGTATCATTTTCCGGAGTGGAAGTTTTAACTTCCACAGGGTTGGTAATGTTTCCAACACTTAATACTTTTGTTACAATGGTTAAAGTGTAACTTGAAGCATTATCCATTGTTCCGATAGTCCAAATTTGGGAGTTTTTGTCGTAAGTACCCTTGGTAGCAGTATATCTGATGAATTTCAGTGAACCTGGTATGTCTTCTTGAACCTTGACATCTTTTGCTGCACTAGGACCGTGATTGATTACAATAATAGTCCATGTTAACTCTTCACCGACGTAAGCTTTCTTGGAGCTTACTATTTTAAAGATTTCCAAATCACAAATAGGGTCAACATGTGTAGTGTTGTTTGCCTTATTGTTTGTTTTGTTGGAATCAGGAGTTGAAGAGTTCACAACTACAACGTTAGTGATATTGCCGTCAACTAAAACTTGGGTTACAATTTTCTTTGTTAATGGAGTAGTATTAGGAGCTAAAGTTCCTATATTCCAAATCAAAGTATTGCCCTCCTGTTTAACATTTTCAGGCAAGGTAATTACTTTAAGACCATTTGGTAAAGTATCTTTCACTACAACGTCTTCAGCAGTGCTTGGACCTTTGTTTACAACATTAATAATCCACTCAACATAATCACCAATATTAACATTGGTTGCATTTACGGTTTTTGTAACTTCCAAATCACAAAATGATTTAGCAACAGTAGTGTTGTTTGCTTTATTGTTGGATTCGTTTGAATCCGGAGTGGTTGAATTTGCAACGACAATATTATTAAAAGTACCATTCACTAATATTTTAGTTACCAAAACAAGGGAAACAGGTTTACCTACTTCCAGGTCTCCAATCTCCCAGATCCTGGTTTCATTAATGAATCTTATACCACCGGTAGGTGTTGCCTTGATGATTACCAAACCTTCAGGTAAGGTATCGTTCACTACAACATTCCTAGCGGTAGAAGGACCTTTATTAATAACAGTAATTGTCCATTCGACACTATCATTAACAAATACACTGGTTGCATTTACCTCTTTAGTGATTACCAAATCACAAATCGGATTTGCAACGGTTGTATTATTAGCGTGATTATTTGTTTCGTTTGAATCAGGAGTAGTACTATTAACTGAAACAAGGTTTGTATTATTGCCTTCAACGGTTATCTTAGTTACAAACTTAAGAGTTACAGGTTTCTTCATATCCAAATCGCCAAGTTCCCAGATTATATTATCGCCAACTTGTTTACCACCATTTGGAAGTTCACCAATGATGATGACTCCTTTAGGCAGGGTATCGTTAACAATAACATTTTCAGCGACACTAGAACCTTTGTTAACAACTACAATTGTCCATTCGACTGTTTCATTGACAAAAATGCTTGAAGCATTTACCTCTTTAGTGATTACAACATCACAGATAGGGTTAACGGTAGTATTGTTGTTAGTGGTTTTGTTTTCGGTTTTATTGGATCCTGCAACAACAACATTAGTCAAGTTACCTAATTTGGTAGTTTTGAAAGTAATGTTGAATGAAGCAACTTTGGATAATTTACCTTCAAGATAGAAGATTTTATTATCTTTTGTAGTCCATTTACCTTCAACGTCAGAATAACCAACAAATTCTAAACCTTCATGTTCTTTTTCTTCAACAAACACGTCAGTCAAGTTACAATCACCAGTGTTAGTAACAACAATAGTGAAAACAACGTTTTCACCGATAGTTACAGTCCTGTTGACAGTGATTTTTTCAACAGTCATGTTAGGATTGTAAACAGTTACATCAGCTGTATCATTGGTTTCATTGGTTTCATTAGACTTAGCGGTTACATTATTGACCAAAGTACCATTTTTATTGGCAGTGAAC
>NZ_CADAJR010000054.1 GCF_902788255.1 uncultured Methanobrevibacter sp. | reverse complement strand
CCAGCTTTTAATAATAAGTGTCCAACTAAAGTGGATTTTCCGTGGTCAACGTGTCCAATAAATGCTAAGTTAAGATGTTCTTTTTCTTTTGCCATTATATAACCTCTTTTGTAATATTAACAAACATTATTTATAAGCTTAAATGTTAGCTTAAATTTATTATATATTTTTCAACATATAAAAAGATAATGTTTTTTTCAATAATTTTTATAAAAATATAAAAAAATTAAAAAATTAAATTTTAATTTTATAAATCACCTAAGTAGTGGCTTGCAGGGAATGGTTCTGCGGATAAGCCTTTTCTTTGTCTGATTTCTTTTACGATTTGATTTTGCATTTCTCTTGGGAGTGGTTCAAATCCTGCAATTTCAGTAGACCATAAACATCTACCTTCAGCAGCAGATCTGATATCTCCAGCGAAACCAAACATTTCAGCTACAGGCACTTTAGATTCGATTCTTGCCATATCTCCTTCTTGACCCATGTTGACGATTTGACCTCTTCTGTTTTGGATTTCACGAGTACATGCACCCATGTAATCATTAGGAGTGTCAATAACTACTTTTTGCATTGGTTCAAGTAATGCAGGTTCAGCAAGCATCATGGAACCTAAGATAGCGTTCCTGATAGCAGGTAATACTTGTGCAGGTCCTCTGTGAACTGCGTCTTCGTGAAGTTTTGCGTCATGGAGTTTGAATTTTAATCCCATGGAGATTTCTTCACCTAAAGGACCGCTTTCTAAAGTGGATTCGAATCCTTCAAGTAATAACTCTTTTACTTCATCCAAGTATTGAATACCACGAGTCATGTTAAGGAAGATACTTCTGTTGTGAACAGCCCATACTCTTCTAGCTTCTTCTTTATCTAAACCGTATTCCATAAAGTCGTTAGCTGATTCTTTACCTTTTACTCTACCTTCTTTGATGTCACCATCTTGGATTGCGTTATAGAGTTCAGGTTCAATAGGTTCAACAGTAATGTAGAATCTGTTGTGTTTGTTAGGGGATTTACCTTCAACTTGTGGAGATAATTGTCTTACAGTTTCCCTGTATACAACAATAGGTTCGGATGTAGTGATGTCTACACCTTTTTCGTTGATTCTGTAACCGATAACTTCTAAGTGAAGCTCACCCATACCGGATACTAAGTGTTCACCGGTTTCTTCGTTAATATCAATTTTAACTGTAGGGTCTTCTTTACCAGTTTGTCTTAATACTTCAATTAATTTTGGTAAGTCTTTGGTATTTTTAGCTTCTACAGCAACGGTAACTACTGGTTCTGAAATGTGTTCTAAACCTTCGAACTCTTTAATCTTGTGATCAGGGGAACATAAGGTTTCACCAGCGATAGCTCCTTTTGCACCAGCAACATATACAATGTTACCTGCAGGAACCTTATCGGTGTTAACTCTTTCAGGACCGAAGTATACACCTACTTGTTGTACTCTGGATTTACCGTGAGATCCAACCATATATACTTCTGTACCTTTTTCGATAGCTCCACCGTATACCCTACCGGTAGCGATTTCACCAGCGTGTTTATCTACAGATACGTTGGTAACCATTACAGCTAAAGGTCCGTCAGGGGAAGTGTTGACCATACATTCACCAGCAGGTGAGTCGATGTCTCCATCCCAGATGTTAGGTACCCTGTATTCTTGTGCTACTTTAGGTGAAGGTAAGTGTTCTACTACCATACCTAATAATACATCGGATAAAGGTACTTTTTGAGCTAATTCTTTTTCGTTTTCAGCATTACAGTAATCAATAATGTCTTTGAAGTTAATTCCAGTTTCTTGCATAGTTGGGACGTTAATAGCCCAGTTGTGGTATGCGGAACCGAATGCTACACTACCATCAGTGAAGTCTAATTTCCATTCTTCTTTTTTGTCTTCAGGAGCCATGTTTCTGATTAACTTGTTAGCTTCCATGAAGATTTTTAAGAATCTGTTTTGTAACTCTTCAGGTTCTAATTTTAACTCGTTGATTAATCTGTCAACTTTGTTAATGAATAAAACTGGTTTAACGTTTTCTTTTAATGCTTGTCTGAATACAGTTTCAGTTTGAGGCATGATACCTTCTACAGCACAAACTACAACTACTGCACCATCTACAGCTCTCATAGCACGAGTTACGTCCCCACCGAAGTCAACGTGACCTGGAGTATCGATTAAGTTAATTAAGTATTCTTTTTCTTTGTAATCGTGTACCATGGATACGTTAGCTGCATCGATAGTGATACCACGAGCTTGTTCTTGTTCGTCAAAATCCAAGAATCTTTGGTCACCAGCAAGTTCTTCGGAAATCATTCCTGCACCTGCTAAGAGGTTATCAGATAAAGTGGTTTTACCGTGATCGATGTGAGCACAGATACCAATGTTTCTGATTTGATCTGGTTCATACATTAATTCTTTGATTTTTGCAATCATTTTGTCTCTTCTACTCAAAATAACCACCTGAATAAATAAACATTAAATATGATTAGTGTGCTGCTTTAGCAACTCTTTCTTTCTCTTCAGCTTTTTGTAAAGCAAAGCTTCTTGAATCTTCTTCAGATGCAAGAATTAATTCGTCAGCTAAACATTCAGCAACAGATTTTCTGTTTTTGAATGAAGATTGTAAAGTACCTCTGGTCAAGAAACCTAAGGATAAGTCAACTCTCCTTTGTGGAGAAATGTCGACTGCTACTTGGTATCCAATACCACCGTATTTGATACGGGTAGTTTCTTCACGAGGTGCAGTGTTTTCAACTGCAGTAACTAAAACTTGAACTGGATTCTTTTTAGTTCTTTTATTAATGATTTCTAAAGCATCTTTTACGATGTTGTAAGCTTTGTTTTTCTTACCTGAGTTGAGATGAGTTCTCATGATTTTGTTCATTAATCTTTCAACAATAGATACTTTAGATTTTGCGAATTGTCTTTTTACGTGTCTTCCAGAAGTATGTGGAACTAAAGTTTCATCTAAGCAGATATATTTTACTAAACCTAAGTCCTCAACTTTTACTTCATCGAGATCCCATTTATTGAATAATTTACTCATAAATATAACTCCTTATCTTACAGGTTTTTCTATTTTTCCACTTACCATTTCTGATAAAGCTACGTTATTTACTTTGGAAACTTTCCAACGGACTCCAGGAATATCACCCATGGATCTTCCGGATGGTCCACCGATTCCTTCAATCATTACTTCATCGTGTTCATCGATAAATCCAATAGCTCCGTCACCTGGTGCGAAAGCAGTTAATTGTTTACCGTTTTTGATTAATTGAACACGTACACATTTACGAATAGCAGAGTTAGGTTGTTTTGCTTCTATCCCTACTTTTTCGATTACAATACCTCTTGCTTGAGGAGCTCCTTCTAAAGGATCTGCTTTAACATCTAATCTTAAAGCTCTTCTTTTGTAATCTACATCTTTCCACTTAAAATTTTGTCTATTCTTTTTAAGTTTTTTTGCAGCAAAAAGTCCTGGCATATTTTTTTCCTCGAATTTTTTGTTAAAAACGCATATCAATGAATCCACCGCTGCGATTTATACTATAATCTATAGTACAATCTAAATTCAAAGATATAAATCAGTATAATTAATAATAGATAATTTTACATTATCTAAAAGAAGATATCTTGAAATAAAATTCAAAACATTGACAAAAAGCACACATAGTCATGTTATAAAAAGTACAGATATCTTATGATAATTTATATACTTACCCCTTTATAAAGGTATTTGTTTTCAGTGGGAAAATGAAAAAAAATGTTGAAATGGAAAAAAATAGTTAACATAATTATGCCTCCTCATACCATTTAACAATCCTTTTAGGAAGATATCTTCGGATAAGTTTAAGGACTTCAAGATTTTCATCCCTTTCGAAGAATAATCTGCTTGCAAACAATAACACTATAGCAGACAGGGACAGGGCCACACACAAAATCATCATCATTCTAGATGACTGTACCAAGCCGGAAATATTATTGTGGACTTCCATATTTCCAACATACATTACACAGATGACATTAAATATTGAAGTACACAGAAGTTTTCCGATTTCCTTGATTGATGCTAGAAATGAAGATGCATCAGGCAAGTCCTCAACACCTACTGAAGTCAGAACAAAACGATTGTTAGGTGATGAAAAGAGCCCATGACCGATACCCTGAAGTGCAATGCCTATAACAATCCAGTATAGAGGAAGGTCCTTCAGGAATAAAAAAATGACCATTGAAATGTTGATTACAATCATTGCAATTGCAGAAATTACACGAGGATCATGCTTGTCAGCCAATTTACCTGCAAAAGGAGATACGAAAACCATTAAGATAGGCGTAATCAACAGCAACAATCCGGTAGTTCTTGAATCAACACCCATTACAAGCTGCAGGTGCAGGCTTAAAATATAGGCAGCAATGAAAGTGACAAAATATCCCACCATTGAAGAGTAGTTACCAATTACATATTTAAAACTTCTTAAAAGTTTCAGATTATATATAGGGTATTGTCTGTTGCGCTCATATAGAACATATGCAATCAGTACAACTCCAAATACGACCAGATAAATTGCTCCACTCTGTACTATAGTTGAAAGTCCATAGACTAAAAATATGATTACTCCCACATAAAGAAGTGAACCTACAGCATCGATAGGCCTTTTTTCCGCATCCATTCACCTTCAATCCTGTGAATTAAAAACAATTGGAAAATCAGAAGCGGAACGATGAACACAAACGCCCCTCTCCAGGAGTGATAATAGGAAATAAAACCTGCAATTGACGGTGCAATTGTCATACCAATATATCCTGATGATCCGACAATTCCCAACGCCCTTCCGGTTTTTTCTTCAGGCATTTCCAAAACAATCATCATGTATACACTGAAATAGAGAATCGTACAGCTGCACCCCTGAATAATCCTTGATAACAGAAACATGTTAGTATGGACTGCAAAGGTGGATATCAAAAGACCAATTATCAGTCCAACAGTGGCAACTCCTGTAAATTTCTTAACCCCTTTCTGACTTATAATCTTACTGAGAGGGATACTGATTGAAATTGAAGCCATGAAAAATATTATAGTAATCTAGTTTAATGTTGAAACAGTGATTCCAAAATCGGAAGAAATTTGAGGCAAAACTACAGTAACAACATTGGTGACGATACTGGTGGATAACTGGTTTAAAGCCGCTAAAAGAACTATTAAAAAAGTTTGAGATTTCCAGTCTATACCATTAAAATTAAAATTCAATAAAAATCCACCAAAATTATCTACAAAAAATATTTGTAATAATAATTATATTAAAAAAAAGTATATAAATTTTAAAAAAAAAATAAAAAAAAATGATTAAAATAGCATGAAGCTATTTTAAAATAATATTATCAATATTATGCTGTCTATTTACTAATAATTTAGCTCTTTCAATATTGATTCCATTTTTACCGATAGCAATACGTTTGTTGGTATTATCTGCTGTAACAATAGCTATTTTTTCGCCTGATTGTTTTTGACTAATTTTAACAGATTGTAGCTTTGCAGGAGATAAACAATTCTTAATAAATTGTATTGGGTCTTCATCTAACTCTACAATTTCAATACCTTTATCAACTGCTCTTTGAACTTTTGAAACGGAACTTCCGCCTTTACCTATAGCAAGTCCCATGTCACCGTTTTTAACAACAAAAGTGACTTTTCCTTGTTCATCATCGATAATGCAATCTTTTACCATTGCTCCAGTCATATTTTCGAAAAGAGCTATGAATCTGATTTCATTTGCACTAAATTTAATAGACACTTAAATCTACCTCAAATCGTCTAATATTGTAGAATCTCCTGGATCGTTTACGATTAATGTAGCAACAGTAAATGGTTTACCACAAACAGAACCCAAATCTACACTACTTCCATCATATACAATGAATGGAATTTCAGAGAGATTTGCATAATATTCAACATCTTCAAGAATTTCTTTAGGAGCGTTTCCAGCAACAACTGCAAGTTGTCCTTTTCCTAATTTTAAAGATTGAATTGATTTTTCAGAGCCTAATGTTACATCACCAGTGTCAACAGCAACCCTGATTCCTCTATCTACGTCCATCATCTAGCCTCCTATTCATTTTTATAATCCATTTTGACACCGACAGAACCGGTACCAAGAGGTATTGGTTGTCCAATAATAATATTTTCGATGATACC
>NZ_CADAJR010000053.1 GCF_902788255.1 uncultured Methanobrevibacter sp. | reverse complement strand
GTTAATATTTTCGTCACAATAATATAAATTTTTAGATCTTCATAAACTCAAAAATAGTTTTAAAGTATTGAAACAGGTTTATGTGTTTTTCACAGAAACACATAAAAAGTTTATGCATTATCATAATAAGTTATAAAAAAGTTGGTTTTTGGATTTCATTATTTATTCGCATTTCCTAAAGATAAATGGGATTTATTTCTTATTCTAATCCGAGGTTTGGGTTGGAATAAAAAATAAATTTCTTATTAAAAAATTAATAGGTTATTTATTTGATTTATGGATTTAATTTCTCTTATTTATCGGAGGATTAAATCAGTTTATGTAAATTAAATTTTTTATAGGTGTCTAAATATGAGGACAAAAAACATTAAACTTTTAGCTATATGTTTAATTTTTCTTTGTTGTTTCATAGGGGTTGCAAGCGCAGCAGATGATATCTCAGCAGATGCTCAAAATGCAGCTGCCGATGATGCAGTTTCTGTCGACACAGTCTCTGAAGACATAAGTGATTCTGCAATAGCGGATGAAACTCCTGTTGAGGCTGTTGAGGATGTGACAACTGAACCTGTTGTTCCTGATGATGCATCAACAGAAGAAATAAATGATGAAATACAAACTGATGGAATTGGTAAAGAGTCTGAAATTGAGGATTCTGAACCAACAAAAGCAAATATAATTCAAGTATCTAATTGGGCTGATTTAAAGGATGAATGTTCAAGTGAATCTACTAAATATATTAGCTTATCTGGAGATTATATTACTGCAACAAGTCAAATAACATTTGCAAATAGTGCTACAATTTATGGTAATTCTCATACTTACATTACCGGTGGAAATTCAAACATTATTCCATTTGTAAGTAGTGGCGATTTAAGCATTACTTTCCAAGATGTTATTTTTAAGGATATGGATGCTAGTGTGCTTATTAAATTTGCTACTACTGGTACTAATAAGTTCATTAATTGTCGTTTTGATAATATCCATACTCATGCATATAAATCTTCAGTAATCTGGAATGATAAAGGTTATATGAACATTAGTGGCTGTAACTTCACTAACTGTAACGATGGATTTGGTGCAGTAACTAATTACGCTACTACTGGAACTGTACAGATGAATGTTGAAAACTGCAGATTTGAAAACAATAGTGGAAGATTGGAGCCTGGGGCAATAAACAATTGTGGAA
Source organism: uncultured Methanobrevibacter sp. (assembly GCF_902788255.1). Classification (NCBI taxonomy): domain Archaea; kingdom Methanobacteriati; phylum Methanobacteriota; class Methanobacteria; order Methanobacteriales; family Methanobacteriaceae; genus Methanobrevibacter; species uncultured Methanobrevibacter sp. The sequence continues at coordinate 5,469 of NZ_CADAJR010000053.1, read as the reverse complement.
ATTTAACTGTAACCGGTTCTACATTTATTCATAATGTGGCAACTTGGTGGGCTGGAGCAATCCACACTCACACATTTGCAAACACCACTATTTCAGATTCCACATTCACCGACAATGTTGCAGGATGGAATGGCGGAGCATTATTCTCATACGGCAAACTCATAGTAAACAATTCCAAATTCATTGGAAATAATTGTACTACTGATACTGGTGGAGGAGCTATATGCGGATACAGTTACCAAGGATCAATTTATAACATTACTGTAGATTCCTGTAATTTTACCAATAATGCTAATCTAAATTCAAATGGTCGCGGTGGAGCAATTGGAGTCCAAAATATAGGAAACTTAACAGTATTCAATTCAATTTTCATCAATAATGATGCTACAAATGGCACAGCCATTTCTGCAAAATGTATAAATGTTACTTACTGTAATAATTGTACAAATTGCAGTTGCCCTAACTGTCCTAACTGTACAAACTGCTCCCATAATGTTTCAACCGGAGACCCAAGTTGTGATATTCACAACAATACATTCATAAATCATACGGGTTCTGGAGATACTGTAGTTATTTCTGGTAACGATTATGTATTCTATGATAACTACTTCTATAATTGTACCCAGTCAGTACGTTATAATGAATCCGGAAATCATTATGGTCTCAGTAAAGGCGATTTAGATTATGTTCCTCAGACTTGTGTAGTCCCTAAATTAAGTGCGACTCGATTAGAGGGTGAAGAGGTAGTCTACGTTGATATTAGTGATATTGTTGTTGATCCTAATGATCAAGAAGCTTACGAGGATGCTATTGACCAAATTGCGCGTAGATATAAAAAAGCTTGTCGTAGTGTAAATGATGGAGGCATTATATATTTATATAATGGTAAGTATTTTGGTGCTAATTCAGCAGAAGAAATGATAAATTTCACTGTAATTGGAATGGAAAAGGAAAACGTGATATTTATTCATGGGCTCAGAACAACTTTGAAGATAGGTTCAACTTATCATCAACATTTTACTCAAAATTTTAAAAATATGACTTTTTTAGATTCAATATTCAAAATGGATAATGATTTAACTTTTGAGGATTGTATTTTTATTAATTCAACTATAAACGCCAATTCTGAAATTTCACAAGAACCTCCTGAAAATCTTGTAGATGTTGAAAGTTCTTTTTCATATAATTTCACTAACTGTATTTTTAAAGATTGTGCTCTCGATGACAGTTTAATAAACATTTATAAATATGGTCAAATCAACTTTAAAAATTGTACTTTTGAAAATATTGCTGGCAATTCATTAGTTAAAAACAATTTAGGTTGGACTTTTGAGGATGCAATTAATTTCTATGATTGTACTTTCACTAATGTAGCTGTTAAAGGCATCGTTGATGTTCCTACTGGAACAACTCCTGTTGAAAGATACCGCATTGAAGGATGCACTGGTGTCCCTAGTGTTGGTGTTGTAACTGAAGGTGACAGTGATTTTGTCAACACAACTCAATCCAGAACTGAAACAGTTATGGTTGCTGAAATTGATGCTGACGGTAATCTTTTCATTAACTTGACTGATGCAAGTGGAAATGCCATGGCTGAAGAAGAAGTGTTGATCAGCATTAATGGTGCTGACGCAACCCCATACGCTATTGGAACTGACGGTACATTGTCCATTGCTTTAACCAACTTGACCGATGTAACCGGCAAGCTTGACATTACAGTCACCTTTGAGGAAAATGATGACTACAAAGGTTCTACTGGTTCTTTAAGCACTGTACTTGTAATCAACAATGTGACTGTGGAAGTCCCTGTTGAAGTTCCAGTCTACATCACTGTAAACCAGACTGCAACTAGCATTACTGCAAGTGACTTGACCGCTACCGCTAAGGTCGCCAAAACATTATCAGTAACCTTGAAGGATGCAGATGGCAAGGTCCTTGCCAATAAGGCTGTCAAAGTGACTGTGAACGGCAAGACCTCTACTGTGACTACTGACAAGAATGGTGTTGCTAAAGTGAATGTGAATTATGCTAAGGCAGGCACATACTACTACACCTTGTCATTCCTCGGTGACAATGACTACAAGGCTTCCATGAAAGCAGTGAAAGTGACTGTAAACAAGCAGGCTACCAAAGCAACCTTTGCCAAAAAGACCTTCAAGGTAAAAGCAACCAAAAAGCTTACCTTCACCCTTAAGGACGCTAAAGGCAAGGCTATCAAGGGTAAGAAGATCACTTTCACAGTAAACAAGAAGACCTACACTGCAAAGACCAATGCAAAGGGTATTGCAACCGTGAAAGTCAAGCTCACCAAGAAAGGCAAATACACTGCTGTAGCCAAGTTTGCAGGAGACACAACCTACAAGGCAATCAGCAAAAAGGCAGCAATAACAGTCAAATAAAAATTGTTTATTAATTAATGGGTCTAAATACATTTTTTTAGACCTATTAATCTTTTATATTTTCTAAAAGGAGGATTTATTTCTTATTCCAATCGATCTTTGGGTTGGAATAATAAATAAATTCTTTTCAGATAGTTTGGAAGAATTTATTTGAAAGTTTTCAAAAAATAGTTTAAAGCCTCATTTAAAATTCATATCAAAAAAAAAAATAAGTTTTCCAAAAAAAGGAGAAAAATGTCCAGAAAATAAAGAAAAATAAAAAAAGGAGGAATAAGTTGCCTTTCCTTCTTTTTTATTTTTTCTTTTATTTTCCGTGTTTCCCTTAAAGGGGATTTGTTTCTTATTCCAATGTTTATGTGGATTGGAATAAGAAATAAATTTCCAATGGAGATTTATTTTGATTTTTTTTATGAGTATAATGGAAACATTTTATTTGTAATTAAACTTAAAAAGATAATGTTTTAAAATGTAATTTGGTGGTTGAAAGAATATTAAATAATAAAATAAGGGAACTGAAATATGCAAAAGATAAAAAAACAATTGATATTGTTTTCAATGGTAATGATCCTATTGGTCTCTGTCTCTTCCGTTTATGCAGCCGATAGCGATTCTCTTTCATTGGAAAATGGAATCGGCTCTCTTTCAGTTGATGACATTGAGTCAAGCCCCGTTTCCACAGTGGAGGATTCTTATTATGCATCTTCTGTAGGTGGAGGCAGCGATAGCATTTCATCCTCATCCAATCTAGCCTCTGGAAGCTCAGATGATACTGTTTCCACTTGGGATGAGGTATCTGTTGAAAATGATAATGATGATGTTGTGTATTCCGGTTCTTCTTCCAATAAGGCTTTAAAGGATTCTGGAAATGCTAAAGGTTCCAGCAACGTTTCCAATGGGTCTTTAGGCAATGACACTTACTATATAGACAGTGCTAATTTCAATGAGTTCTTTGCAGACAATGTCCTGAAGTCCGAGTATGGCAACAGCACCCTGATTTTCGGAGGCAACTTCGACAATCTCGGTGTAATCAGGTTCACTTCCAACAATACTCGTGTCACTGCTAAGGATTCCCTGTTCTACAATACCGTTTTTGATTTAGGCGCCAACGGAATTGTGTTGTCTAACATTAAAATGGTCTTGGACAAGGAATTCGAGGACAACCATCAGGCGGGAATCTATGTTCATGGAGACAACATAACAATCTACAATTGCACATTGAATTATACCACTCCTGTGAATGCAACTGCCTTTGGAATCTATTCTGACGGGCATCATGATGACTTTGTTGGCTTAAAGATCATCAACAATACAATCAACCTTCTAGGCCATGCATTTGATGCAAATACCTATAATTACCCTATCCTTTTAAGGGATACTCATGATAGCCTTGTCTATGGCAACCATATCGATTGCGAGTTGCCTATAAAGTATATTGTCTGGAGTTTTTCAGGCGCTTATGGTAGTGTGAGCATGGATACTGTAGCTGCCTTTGCTGCTGATTACTGTGAGAATCTGACTTTATCCAACAATTACATCCGTTCCACTGTAAATGGAGGGGATGATTTTTACCCTACACTCGATACTGTTATCCTGTATGGGTGCAGCCATTCATTGGTGGAGAGGAACACCATCATAAGCGAGGATTTCTATACCCAAGTGGGCCATGACAATTATCTTCAAGGATTGGATTTGTACAGGTTAAATGACATCACTGTCATTGCCAATAACATCTCTGTCTTTACCAATGGTGGTAAGGCAGGTATGGGGACTGCCTATCCGATTCAGATCAACGGGCCTGTCTATAATGCCAAGGTGGCATTCAACAATCTGACCACATTTAACCGCGGCCCTAATTGCGGCATCTATTCCCAGAATTTCTATGGTGACACATTCATTGACATCATAAGCAATTTCATCAATGTCACAGGCAACGCAAGCAATGACGGAACCAACCCCTCATGGTGTCTTGTAAGCGGCATTGAGGCACAGGACACTGGAGACAATATCCTGAACAATACAATCATCGTGAACAATCTTGGAGACTATAAGTCCAACGCATATGTTTACGGAATCAGCTACGTTCAGAACACAGGTGGCGGACACACCTACAATATCCAATACAACAACATTACAACCAATGGTAATTATGGCGTTAAGATTATTGGTAAGGTTAAGAATTCCACTACCTACAATTCCACTATCTCCAACAATGTGATCAATACCCAGACCACATCCAAACGTACCGGTGCGAGCACCAACAGGCAGGTTGAAGGCCCTAGTGGTACCAATATCAAGAACAATACCAATGGAAATCCTAAGAATACTATGAGTGAGGATTATTATCCTGACTGGTTGAAGGATTATGTCAGGAACGGTTCTGGTCGTGGCACTGGTGATTTTGCTTGGATTAATCGCATATTGGATGGATTGTCTAACGGTACCGGTTTCAGTGGTGCTGTTGGAAATGGTACTTCTCATAGTGGTAGCGGAAATGCCCGTGGAAACGGTCATGGAAGTCATGATGGTGATGTTTCCGGTAATGGAACAGATTCTAACAGTGATGCTGTTTTAGGTTCTGATCATGATGCTGCTCCTGGTGTTGGTGGAGATGTTGCTCCAAGCATTAGTGCTGCTAGTCCTAGTGATAGTGGAAGCAGTGCTGCTAACCCTAATGCCTATGAGATTGATGAGCATGACAATGTGGTTAGCAAGTCTTCAGATTATCTCCAATTAGGATTAATTTGTATTGTTGCATTGTTATTGTTGCTTGTTGGTTATAAGCGTCAGAAGGATAAAGAGGAAGAAGAATAGTTAAAATTTTTGTTTATGATGGGGTGTTTGCCAAAAAAATACCTATTTAAGCTTCATAGATTTTTAGATAATAAACCTCTAAATTTATTATTTTTTTGGCAAATGCTTTCCTTTTTAATTTTTTAATTTTAAAATTAAAGGATAAAAGTTTTGTTTTTTGATTTTAAAATTAATAGATTATTGTGATTTATTAATTGTCTTATCTACATTAGCAATTTATAAAATTTAATATTATAATATTTGTCTAATTATTTTAAAG
>NZ_CADAJR010000052.1 GCF_902788255.1 uncultured Methanobrevibacter sp. | reverse complement strand
TGCGCGGGTATCGGCTCGAAAATATTAACATTCCACTCAACAAGGGGTATGTTAAAAAATCGAGAATCCCCAACTTCTTAAAAGTTGGCGGAAGTTCAAATTTATACATTTCTCTTTTCAAAAAACTCTCCCCGTTTTTCAACGAGTCCCAACTCCATCAGCTCATCTATATTGCGTTCTATCTTTTTATTGAAGTTTTTAGACTTATATCTGATTAATTTCTGTTTTATTTCACCAAATGTTGAATGATTGATAGCATCAAATACACTCTGCTGAAATGGAGTCAGCTTGAAGATGATGTCATCCAGAGGATTTGCAGTGTCTTTAAGTGACCAGTTATCGTCCTGAACCTTGAGAGAGTACTTTTCCTCAAGTTCCGGGAGTTTATCTGTAAGTTCACCCAGATAATCGTGATTTGCAAGACCGAGCCTGTGTTTTGAGATTTTGTTTAGGAAATCCTGTCTTGCATTTACAATATTGATTTCACTTTCGGATGATTTTAAAACATATACCCTGTCATCAACCACATCAACGGCCATATATTTCCCTGATTCCTCATCATATTCGATTTCATTGAATCTTGTGACATCCCAGTCGTTGTCCATGAGAAAGTTCCTTACAAACTCCGCATCCTCAAGTGTGTCATAATATCCAAAGATGTAATCGTCACCGGCAATGCGCTTTTTTATGACGAATGTGTCAAATACCCTGGAGATGTTAAGACCATACTTGGAATTGTTCGGATTTCTCAGGCGTTTTTTATAGAGACCGTCAATGGTCTTCTTTGACGGAGGAGTCCTGCACCTTGCAAGGATATGGATCCTGTCATCGATTACCTTAACGACAATATAGTTATCGTTTAACTTATAGATTTCATCGATTCCCTCTAAATTCCAATTATTGCTTTCAAGCTCATCTCTAATGAATACGGCATCATCGATGGTGTCGAATTTGCCGTAATTTCTGGAACTTTTAACTATCACATATGAATTCTTGTTTTCACGGATGTATTTGTGAGACATTGATAGTATTTTAGATTTAAAAATAGATAAATAATGCTGTCGATATGAGAATGATTTAAAAAAAAAAATAATAAAAAATAGAGAGATTAATCCCCATTCATTTTCAAGCTTCAATCTTTTCTGAAACTGAACTTCCTTTATAGATTGCCCTGACATTCATTTTTTTGGCTTTTTTAACTGCAAGCTTTGCAATTCCTTTCCTGTTGGTCTTGATTTTGAATGTCTTTGAGTTGACCTTAACCTTAACAACCTGATTTTTAATTTTCTTGTTAATTTTGACCTGAATTGTTACTTTCTTCTTGCCAACTTTTGTCTTTAAACTCAATTTCTTCACTTTGAGTTTTTTGGTTATCTTATAACCCATGTAATTGACTTTAAGTGAATACTTGCTCTTCTTAAGTTTTAAAGACTTTTTAAGGGTTGCAATTCCTTTTTTGTTTGTTTTGACGGTGTATGTCTTGCCGTTGAAAGATATTTTAACCTTTTTATTTGCCAAGACCTTGCCCTTGGAGGTCAGGAACTTGACTTTAACGTTTACACCGTCAAATGAAGCCTCAGCGGTCAGGAACTTGACTTTTGGCTTTTTGACATCAACCAAAACCCAGTTTGAAAGGTCATTGTATCCGTTATCATCATAATAGTCAAAATAGATGTCATGTTCTCCGACATTCAGGTTTTTAAGTGAATATCTTGCGACACCATTCTTGATTAAAACCTTATGATCCTTTTCATCAATGCTGAATATCACATAGCCAGTATGGTTTTTTGGAACCTCAACAGTGATATATTCATTTCCACCGGCGGTAAACCTGTAGTTGAAATCAACTTTTGGAGATACATATACCCTCCACTCAACAGAGGACACGTTATAGTCATCACCACTATATTTGGCAACCACATTGTGAGTTCCGACATCAATCAGTCCCATGCCCACTTCAGCATAGCCCTTATTGACTTTTGATGATGAAAAGAGTTTTCCGTCAACATAAATTTCCAGATTTCCCCTTGCATCGGAAGGAAGCTTAATGTATGCCTTGGCAGAACTTTTATATGCAAACATGTCCGGAAGAGATATATGATACTCGATTGTAAAGTTATGAATCCTGTTCAATGGATAGAACTTGCCGTCTCCAGGATAGGAGATGAACATTGAGTGGTTTCCGCTTCCAAGTCTGCTAACATCGATTTCAACAATGTTGTTTACGGTTGTTGAGCGTTTGAATTTGCATTCGACACCATCAATCATGACCTTTAAAAGCTTGTTATTAAGGGTATCGGGCAAAGTAACCTCAATTATCTTGTCGAATCCATAGTATAATGTTTCAGGCCAAACATCAAAATCATAACTCATGTTGGCACTTTGAATCTTTGTTCTTGAGAAGTTCTTGCTTGTGAAGACGACCTTGATTTCCTTATTGGAATGCTTGATGTAATTTTCAAGGGAAAGAATGAAATCCCCCTCATCGGTTTTTGAATTTGCAATCAAAACATTGTCAAGATATACCTTGACATTGCCTGCAACATTCTTTAATGTCCTCACGCTTACGCAGTCGTCATGGCCTATGTTAATAGGGTTCGGAATGTCAATTATGACATTGGTAACGGTAAAATTGAAAGTCTTGTTGAATGGATGATAATAGCTGTCTCCATAATAGACTACCTTAAATGTATGGTTTCCCAGATCCAGATTTTTGAAAGGGTTGTTTTGCCAGTAAAAGACAGGTCTGGCCTTTGTCCTGTTGAACAGCCTGTCATCGATGTAGAATTCAACATCCCCGTTGGCTGATCTTGGAAAGACAATCAAACTGTGATACGGGTCGTTTTGAAGAATCTCATTTGGAAAGAACAGCATATTGTGATCCGGTGAAGGTCTCATGACCTTAAGGTCCTTGTTGAGGTTTAAGTCGATACCATTATAAAATGCATTGACCTTATATAATTTATAATCAACAGGAGGATATATTGCAATATACAATTCATATTTAGGCTTTGGAAGCTTGATTGGAACCTTAAATGACTTTTCAGTGATTGACTGATTGTATATTATCTCATCATTTACCTTAATGGAAAAGTCCCCTGTGGCGTTTTCAGGCAATTCCACCTCAATATCACTAAGGTTTTCCTGCCACATCTGTTCTTCAAACGTTAGGTTTATGTCGCGCACTATTTCATCATCCGTCTGGTTGTCCGAAGCACTTACACCAGATACGGAAATTAAAGCGACAATTATTATGATTAAAACTAAACCATACTTGATGTTCATAATAATTATTATATTATTATATAGTAAAAATATTTTCCCATGCTAATGAATTTTAAAAAATCAGTTATTTGCCTTTCAGAATGAATTCTTTGGCCAAACCAGTTAGTTCAACAACTTCTTCAATTGAAAAACCCTTATCCATTAATTTATAGGCAACATCAAGCTTACCTTCATCAATACCCTCTTTTCTACCTTCTATTATACCTTCTTTAATGCCTTCTTTTCTTCCTTTTTTTAGCAAATACCTATCAGTTGGATTAAGCAACATATCTGTTTCCTCCCCATATCTATCAGCATCATTTTCATCTAACATATTAACACACAACACATCAAGCAAATATATTACAGCTTTTTTGTCATTTAAATCCATTTTGGATTGCACAGAAATTCTTTCAATGAGTTTACGTGCCCGAATAAGAATTTCCAAGGGAGCTTCCTCATAATCTGTGTAGACAATTACCTGAAGTGATGCAATATCCTCATCAGTAATTAATTCCTTGTTTTTTAATTTGTCTTCAATGGTTTTAAATATTTTCCTTGCCTTGAATTGTTTAAGGGAAATCACATGCATCGTATATGTACATTCATCATTGATTTTGAATTCCTTTTTGGCATAATCCGATTTTTCTGTACACAATATGTACAATTCAACATCATTGTTCTTAAAAATCCTCATCGAAGCTACATATTGGAAAAATCGCTTGATATCTTCATCGTTTGGAAGTTTAGTTTGACACTCCAATATCAAACTGATTACCCTCCCATCCTTATATACATCACCTGCAAAGTCTATACGGGAAATTCCAGGACCCAGATTCATGTATTCCGACAAGGTCACCGACAGTATCTCATAAGGAATCCCAATGAATTTTAAAAGTCCATTGGCCCGCTGATGAAGAATGCTTTTGAAGTTGTAGTCATTGTATTGAGGATAATTTTTATCCAAAAGTTCTTTTTCAGCATTCATAAGTACTTATTTATCACAAATCATATTAATAATTATCTACAAGATAAAATAAAAGCAAAATTTACTTATAATTGAAATTTAACCGATTTAAAGCAATATTTATCTGGGCATGAAAAAGCAATGCGGAAAAAATAAAAAAAGTGAGGATGAAATCCCCTTTAAGAAACAACAATTCTTGTTTTGTAGACCAAATAGTACCCTACGGCATAATGGTTATGGGTATGGGTCTTGCCGCACCCAGGACATTTGAACACGGATGTAATCTTGAGCTTTTTGGTGCTTGCCTTGTACTTGTGGGAAGTTGGAACGTACTTGAGCTTGAACTTGTTGGTTACGGTCTTTTTAAAGTATTCTGTTCTTCCATTGATTTTTTTGAGATGCTTTATTCCCAGACCGTATTTAACCACTTTGGCCTTTCCGTTTTTCACCTCAACTGTACCGACACCCCTGATTTTAAGCTTTCCATCCTTGACCTTCTTGCCGGATTTTGTCAATACCTTTATGGTGAACACCTTGGCGTCGTTCATATATACCCTCTGGTCTTTAATAACTATCTTTGTATCCAGACGTTTTTTGATTATTGCCTTTGATGAAACCTTTTTGGAGGTCTTGAAGTTTGACGCAGCGAATCTGGCGGAGTAGGTGTATTTTTTGACTTTCTTGAGCTTGAGCCTTTTGATAGCAACACCGTTTTTCACCTTGACATTATAGGTTTTGCCGTTGATTTTGAATGTTACCTTTCCTTCATTGACCTTTTTGCCCTGGCTTTTTACAGTGGCTTTTAATGTCACCTTGAATCCCTTATACTCAGACACCCTGTATGCCTTGATTGATACGGGAGCCTTTTTGACATTGGCGGTCCTTTTGACTTCAGACATCTTAACATGAGGGGTTGCAGAGACAATAGTTAGCGAATATGTTCCAGCGGAAGCTGGAGGTGTAATCCTAATCAAACCGTTTACATCACTGGTGTAGGTTTTTGTCTGTGTTTTACCGTTCTTTGTAAATGTTACCTTGACATCAACACCATTGATCGGTTTACTATGAACACTATCGGTTATTTTTGCAGTTATGGTTTTTCCGGAAGCATAATATGCACTATAATCACCAACGGTGACTTTTGCATCACCGCTGACCTTCAAGACAGCCACATCCATGACTTTGGCATCACCCAAATTGACCGCCGCCAGGTAATAGGTTCCCGGAAGAAAACTGTTTGCCTTAATGGTAGGATGGTATATTCTTGCTTTCCTGTTAGTATCATTGAACAGAAGCCCACTGTCATAGACAACGTTATAATCCTTATCGAAACCCACAAAATTGAAATTATATCCGTTATATCTTGTATCCTGGCAAGGATTGAGATAATAAGCTATTTTCGTATCCTTTGTAGCAGAAATTTCATAAGTGTCTTCCAGGTTAAGTGAATAATAGCTTGAAGGCGTGATTGAAGCGGAAAGTACCTCTTCAGATTCGCTTTGTGACAATATAGAATCTTCACCATTTTCTGAAATTTCCTGATTTTCAACGTTTTCCTCACCGATTGCAAGCGTTTCAACATCGCTTTCAACCGGATCCATTGTCATACCCTCATCCGTTGCACTAACCGAGGATATGGCACAAATGCTGACTATCAATATCATCAGCACTAAAAAATATTTTTTCTTAAACATTATATCCCCTTTTATATTATTGAATATATGTTTATTTTAAATAATATTTAAGAGTTTATTAGAAACGAGGTTAAAAATAAGTTACATAATTTAAAATAATAAAAAATATTCACGAATTTAAGAAAATGTTAAAAAATTTATAATAATAAACAACTGTGCAGGTGAAGGGCAAAGCGTATACACCTACGGATATTACGACACAATAAGCGCAAATTACTGGTCCACAATTCCAAGCGAAAATAATGACCAATTGGTTGAATGGAAAGCATGGCCAAGTGACAATATTTACCATATCGACACCAATCCGGCAACATTCACAATCGAGGTAAGAGGAATCCCATGTGCAAACATGACATCAACTGCAATAATAAGCTTTGTTCGCCAGGACGGAACCCAGGTAGCACTGCCTATGATTGCCGAGTATTTCTCAATGTCCGGTCCTGAAGGAATTAAAATAGAAAGTAAAGAAGTTACCGCTGAAGGCGTGAAAATATCCTTTACCCCTACAGAAGAGGGAACCTACGAATTGACATTCAACATATACGGCATTACAACAACCATAACCCTAAATGTTAAAGACGGAGGAGCACTCATCCCGGTACCCCTCCCGGAACAGGATATACTAATACCGGACATACCAAAACCTTATATCCCAAAAACCAACTGTTAAAATAATGATCAACTCCTTATTTTTTCTATTTTTGAGGGCGACTCAAAATTAATTATTTTTTAAAAATTTTTTTGCATTAATTTTTATTATTTTCAGGTATTTTGTTTGTTGTTTTGGTGTATGAGTT
>NZ_CADAJR010000051.1 GCF_902788255.1 uncultured Methanobrevibacter sp. | reverse complement strand
AGTGATGTCTACAGCATTCCTTACTGAATCTGTCATGTCATCCACATACATGAGAACTTCACCGTCAACATTCCTTGCAGCTCTTCCGATTGTCTGAATGAGAGATGTTTCAGACCTTAGGAATCCTTCTTTATCTGCATCCAAAATAGCTACAAGTCCCACTTCAGGTAGGTCAAGCCCTTCCCTAAGCAGGTTTACACCTACAAGAACGTCAAACTCTCCACGTCTTAAATCGTCTATGATTTCCACTCTCTCCAATGTATCAATCTCTGAGTGAAGGTATCTTACCTTGATTCCGATTTTAGCATAGTAATCTGTCAAGTCCTCTGCCATTCTCTTGGTAAGTGTAGTGACAAGAATCCTTTGGTCCTTTGCAACTTTCTTCCTAACTTCACCAAGCAAGTCTTCAACTTGACCTTGAACAGGTCTGATGGTGATTTTAGGGTCAACCAGTCCAGTTGGCCTGATAATCTGCTCTACTACATTTTGGCTTCTGGACATTTCATAAGGTCCAGGAGTAGCTGAAACATAAAGTACCTGGTTTTGAATGGCTTCAAACTCATCAAATCTAAGTGGCCTGTTTTCCTTTGCAGAAGGCAATCTGAAACCATATTCCACAAGGGTTTCCTTTCTTGACCTATCCCCATTGTACATTCCCCTAATCTGTGGAACTGTTACATGGGATTCATCAATGATTGTTAAATAGTCATCTGGGAAGTATTTAAGCAAAGAATAAGGCATATCTCCCCAATTTCTGCCAGACAAATGCATGGAATAGTTTTCAATTCCAGGACAATAACCCATTTCCTGAAGCATTTCTATATCAAAACGGGTTCTCTGTTCCAATCTTTGGGCTTCAACATACTTTCCATTGAGATTCAATTCCCTAAGCCTGCTTTCAAGCTCATCATTGATGTCCTTTAAGGCCTGGTCCATTCTGTCAGCACCTACAACGAAGTGCTTTGCTGGAAATATCATGTACCTTTGAAGTGGCTCTTCCTTCTTGCCGGTTACTGGGTCTATCAAGCTGATTGCATCGATTTCATCACCAAAGAGTTCAATTCTTATTGGAGGTGTTCCATGAACAGGATTGATTTCAATCACATCTCCCCTTACCCTGAATTGGCCTCTTTCAAATGCAATGTCATTTCTCTCATACTGCATGAAAATAAGCTTTCTTAAGATGTCACTGCGTTCGTAAATATCTCCTACAGCGATGGAAAATGCAAATTCCCCATAATCTTCAGGTGAACCGATACCATAGATGCAGCTTACACTGCTCACTACAATCACATCATCACGTGATAGAAGTGATTGGGTAGCTGAGTGCCTCATTATGTCTATCTCTTCATTGATTGACGCCTCTTTGTCAATGAAAGTGTCTGTTCTTGGCACATAAGCTTCTGGCTGGTAGTAATCATAATAGCTGACAAAGTATTCTACTGCATTTTCAGGGAAAAACACCTTGAATTCCTCGTATAATTGTGCAGCCAATGTCTTGTTGTGTGATATGATCAATGTTGGCTTTTGGACCTTTTCAATGATGTTAGCCATTGTATATGTCTTACCGGAACCTGTGACACCTAATAGTGTCTGTTCATGATATCCCTTCTTAATGCCGTTTACAAGGGAATCAATGGCTTGTGGCTGGTCACCAAGTGGCTTATATGGAGATTTAAGTTTGAATTCTTTCAATTTATCACCTAATAAATTAAAGCGTTGTTTGTCTACATTATTTATAGCATATAGTATTTATAACATTATTTCTTATAATTTTATCTATTCTGGAAGTTCAAATAGTTGAAATGCATATTATTGCATATCAAGTTTTTTTTTAAAAATATTAAATCTTAATTTAATTAAATTAAAACAAAAATGATATATATTATTATAAAAATATTATATATGTATATAATTATAGTGAATATTTCATATTCAAACTAAAAATAGAAACTAAAATGGGTGAAAATCACTTAAATTATATGTGAATTAAGTTCTGATATTTATAAGAATTTATGTATTTGACTCAAAATTTAGTAAGGAGGATACAAAATTTATGAAATTTAAGAAATCATATGTCCTTTTGATTTCATTGATATCATTGTTCCTATTATTGGGAATGAGCACTGTATCTGCTGCAAGCGATGCTGATGTTATTGCTCAAGACATGTCAATAGATGATGTCAGTGAGATTGTGGATGTTGATAACAATTTAAATGATGTTGAAACCTTATCTCAAGGAGAGCAAACTTTTGTCTCTGATGAGCTTGAAACAGGCGGAGATGAAGGTGATGGTGGGGAACCTGTTGCGGATTCCATCAGCACTAACATTACTGCAGAAGATAAGGAATACTCCTATGGAGATACCATTAAGATCAATTTCAATCTTACTGATAATGAAGGTAACCCTATTAATGATACTAATGCAAGTAATTTCAAAGTATATTACAAGAATGCTACTGAAGGGGACTTTAATACTACTGTAGGTTTCAGCATAAACAATGAATCTCAAATTGTCTTGAATCAATTGAGTGTTGGAAACTATTCAATTAATATCCAATTTCTCAACAGTACAATTGGAGATAAGAATTACACTGAATCTAATAAAATCATTAGTTTAAACATTACTAAAACTGGTACAAGATTCAATGCAACCACTGCAAAGGTTCAAATAGATGAGGATGTAATAATTCCTTTCACAATCCTTATTGATTGCAATAAGACTCTTAATGTCAATGCAAGCAGATTGAATGTTACTGTTAATGGTATAGAATATGGCTTTAAAAATATTACTGGCGGTAATAATGTAACCAATGGTATTAAGTTAACCAATTTCACAAAAGCAATAGATAGTTATACCATTGTCATTAAGTATTTAGGTAATGAGAATTGTAATGAATCCGAAATTGAATTTGAATTGCACATAGTTGAAAACAATACCATTACAGCTAATGATACAATCAAGGTCAATGATTCCAATAAAACAATTACAATTCCATTTTCAATAAGCAATTCTCAAATTGTAAATGTTACTGATGAGGAAACCGGTGAAAATACCACAATTAACAATGTTACTAACATAACAGTAGATGCACAGAATTTATTATTGTTTATAACATATGATAATGGAACTGAAAATGTTACTGTTGTAATGGATTATAATAACTTCACATTAACTGGTACAGAAGGAAATTACTCCATTGAGTTAACTGTTCCTATTGATTTCAACAATACATTATATAAAGCTCAATTAGTGATCATTTATGCAAATGACACATTAAATGAAACCAACAAAACAATCAATTTAGTTGCTTTCAAGGAAGTATTCATAGTTCCTGTTTATGGTGGAGATAAGGCTGATTACCAATTTGGAAACTTCACATTCCAATTAGTTGATGGAAATAATCAACCAATAGCTAATGAAAACGTTACCATTTCAGGATTCTACTTCTATCAGATTTCTGAAAGAGGAACTTCATTATCCACTTCCAAAACCTTAACAACTGATGAAAATGGTATTATTGTATTTAATGATACAATGTTGAGTGTGAATATTGATACAATAGCCCTTTATTATAATTTCACTTCCCTTCCTGCGGGCACTTATAATGCTACATTCACAACTGGCGGATTTTATCAATTAAACAATAAGACTGAAATCACAGTTAATCCAATAGATGCAAGAATCATAGCAGAAAACCTTACAGGTGAATACGGCAATCTTTTACATTATACTTTCCAATTGTTCTCTGACAAGTATAATGCACCAATCAAATTTGCTAATGTTCAATTTATGATAAATGCTTCCAATATCAATGCAGTTAGAGATGGAGTAACCAATGAAACTGGATGGTATACCAGCCCAGACTTGAATTTAACTGCTAATGTCTATAATTTAACTCTTAAAACCACTGGAGATAGTTTAAATTGCAGTGATGCTAAAGCTAAATTGAATGTTACACAAAGAGATGCTACTGTAACCGCTTCCAATAGAACCATTTACTATAACTCTGATTATGCAGCTATAGTAAAATTAAAAGACAAGAAAACTGGTAAGGCAGTAGAAAATGCTTATGTTTGGGTAAGAATTTACACAGGTTCCAAATACACTGACTTCGTCGGTAAAACCAATAAGAACGGAAACGTTTACGTAAGCACTCCATTGTCTGTTGGAAAGCATAAAATCGTTTATCAATCTGTTGATAACAACTATAAGTCTGGTCAAATTACAAGATACTTGACTGTAAAAACAGCTCCAGCTAAATTTTCAGCTCCAAAAGTATCTACCTACTATAAATCTGGCAGGGTTTTCAAAATCAAATTGATCAACACTAAGACCAATAAGCCAATCCACTCCGGTACAATGAACATTAAGCTTTACATTTCCAAAAACAAGTACTATAATTATACCGGTGTCAGTGATGCTAAAGGTTTTGTTCAATTTAAAGCAACTTTAAAACCTGGAACTTATAAGGTTGTTGTCAGCGATTATGACAAAGGGTACACTGCAAAAGCTGTAACAAGTCAGATTAAAGTTAGCAAATCTCCTATTAAGATTGCTCCTACAGCTTTAAAAGTTAAAAAAGGCAAATACTTTAAAGTTAAGGTAACAAGCACTAAAAGCAAAAAGGTCCTTGCTGCTGTAAAGGTCAAAGTTAGAGTCTACACTGGCAAAAAATTCAAGACTTACACTATCAAAACCAATAAGAAAGGAATCGCAAGCTTGAAGATTAAGCAAAAAGTAGGAAAACACAAAGTTGTTCTCACTCCTTATCAAACCAAGTATTACACTGCTAAGAAAGTTACTAAAACTTTAAGAGTTGTTAAATAATTGGAAATTAAATCAAAATTAGTCTAATTAAGAGATTTTTTCTCTTAATTCTTTTTTTTATTTTTTAAAAAAAGTATTTTATTTTTTAAAACATTATTTCTAGTTTTTTATCATTTTTATCTATTTTTAAAAAGAGTTTAAAAAAATTAATATTCTATTTTTAAGTTAATCAATTAAAAAAAGTAAATGAGGATTATTATTTCAAATCATCTGTATTTATCAAATCACTGTTCATCAATGATTTCATTGTATCAATGTCTATTTGTCCAGGTGCTGTATTGTCATTTACTACAGCAAAAGTAAATGGTGCATTGAATTTAGATGCAATAACCCTTGTATAACTTCCCAATTCTCCCATGGAAATAGCTACAACGTTATCGAAGTGAGACATTAAAGGTAAAATTGTCAATGTATCCTCTAATGTATTAGGCATAACTGCTATCTTTGCAATGTCTCCAAGCTGTTTTTCCTGGATTACAATGTCCATTAATATGTCCAAATCAGGAGTTTGCTTGAAGTTATGGTAAGAAATGATGGATGTTACTCCAGTTTCTGTAATTGATTCAATGAGTTCTCTATCTGTTTGGAGCTCTACATCAACATAATCAGCCACATCACAGCATTCTCTAAGAATAGCTATTCTATCCTCTTCGCTTCCTCTAAATGATCCTCCTTCCTTAGAGGTTCTATTGGTTGCTATTGTTGGGAAATTGATCTCTTCTATGATTTCCTTAACAATCTTAGGGTTAGGATTATCCATACCATCTATTCTAAGCTCAAGAATATCAGCACCTTTAATTATGCAATCGTTAGCAACTTTCAAGATGTCTTCCTTGTTCCTTTGGAAAATTGGAATTGCTATTTTAGTTTCACTGTACACGCTGTTTACCCCATTTAAAAAACATAATTTTTATTATTTTTTGATTTTAATTTTTATTTACTAATATATTTAACTTATTTAATTAAATACTTAATTGATTTCAAGCCTGTTTTATACAATTTTCAATGTTTAATAAATAATTAAAGATATTAACTATAAAAGCTAAAGATATTAATGATATTATGAAAGTTGTAGCTATTGGTGCAGATATTTCAAGCAATGATGTTTCCGTTTCCGATTCATTAGTTGAAAACATTGAAAAGGACATTCCTAAACTCTTCGAATTGGGAGCAAGAAAGGCAGCTTTAACAAATATCACAGGAGATGATGTTGTAATCACTGCATTTGTTGAAGATGAGTTATTGGAAACAGTTAATGCAGGAATTGTAGAAATATTAAGAAACAATGCAGAAGATTTAGGTGATGTGGCAGGAATCTCTGAAGATCCTGATAATGCTGGAGAAGGCATATCCTATGCAGAAGCAAATCTGGAAGAAGGTCCTTTTCAGGATGCAATCATAATGGCATTTGACACCTATGGAGGGGAATCTTTTGTAGCTGATGTGGCTAATTCTGCTATAGAAGCAGCAAGTGGAATGAAATCAGTCACCGGAGTCAGCGATAAGATAGGTACAAGAACTGATATTCCAGGAGTAGGGTATGTATCCATTGATGACACTGATGATCCTGTTGTGGTTGTTTCAGTCAATGAACTGGAACAGATTGCTGTTGTAGCAAGTGCAATGATTGGAGCAGCTTTAGGAAATAAGAACACCTATCTTGTAAAGAGGCATACTGCATGTAATGTGCTTCCAGGAAGCGTCTTGGTATCTGTAACTGCATTAATGAATGGAAATATGATAGATTTATCTATACCATTTGAAAACAAAACAAGAATTTTAGGTTAAGTATCATTTTAATTAATTTAACACTTGATATTTTTAATATTTTTATTTTTAAAACTTATTTAATTAGTTGTTACATTAATTAAAATTACATTAGTTTTTTCACTATTTTTTCAATTGTTATTTTAGCATTTTTTTAATAATCAAATAATGAATAACTATTTAACATTTAAAAACTATATATAATAGTGATTAATAATTTATATAAAATTTATATAGTTATTATCTTGATTTAAACTTAATTAAATTTACATACATTAAAAATTATTTAAAATATCGATTGTGGTTCATATGATAATATTGAATGAAAATACAAAATGTTTAGTACAAGGAATTACTGGAAAACAAGGCCAATTCCATACTGAACAGATGATGAAATACAATACAAAGATTGTAGCAGGAGTAACTCCAGGCAAAGGCGGTCAAGAGGTTTGTGGAGTTCCTGTTTTTGATTCTATTGAAGAAGCTAAGGAAAATGTTGATGTAAACGCATCAATCATTTTTGTACCTGCACCTTTTGCAAAGGATGCAGCATTTGAATCCATTGATCATTTGGATTTGGTTATTATAATTACTGAACACAT
>NZ_CADAJR010000050.1 GCF_902788255.1 uncultured Methanobrevibacter sp. | reverse complement strand
ATGAAACCCAATAAATAACAATTCACAAAGGTATAACCCAACTTGCAATTCATCCACGACCTTGAAGAGGTCGTGGTATTCTTGCATCATTTAGATAAAACATTTTTTAGCATCTTAATAGAGGTTTACTTAAATAGTAAATCCCTTGTATAATTCTATTATTGAATAACATATATAAACTTAATTGATTTTAGAAAAAATAGGCAATTAAACAGTGCCCATCTCAGGGGAAAGGCCTCATGAAAACATAAGTTTTCAATACCCTTCATTGATTTGTTTATATTTAATCACCTTTAGTGAGGTGAAAATTTGAGTCATTATCTTCTACCTTTCATTAGAATCAGTATTGTCATGATATTCAGACAAGGAATATAATACAACAAATATTCACACACTATGTTTGAAAAGCATATAACCTGCTATTAATATAATTTAGATTTAACTATGAAAATGAATCTTCAAAGCTAAAACAAATTTAAAAGAAGTATTTTAAAAAAAAAGAAATTATTGGTCTTTTGAAGTCAAGTCTTCATTATAGAAACGGTAAAAATCGGCACAAAAGTCACAGATAGGATATTTTCCGTTACGGTAATAACCAAGTTCTGCCTTGTTCATGTCAAACTCTTTACCACAAATAAAACAGGTCTCTATTTTTTCTTCTGACATATTAAAACCTTAAAAAAAAAAGAAAAATGTAAGGTTAAACGAGTTTAACCTATATTGTATTTTTGCAAGAGTAAAAGCTCTTCAGTAGAAACTTTACCACCTTGTTTGAATTTTTCAAAGATTTCTTCAGCCCTTTGTTTTTCTTCACGGTTTTTGTTAGCGCCTGAAGATCCTTTCTTATCGGATTTTCTGCGTTTAGGTTTGTTGGAACCTAATTTCCTGTTGATTACGTGAATGTCACTTAAGATAGCTTTGAATTCATCGTGTTTAGCAGCAGCATCTCTACGTGCTTGGATGAATTTTTTGTGTGCGTCGTCTGCAGCTGTTCTGATGTCATCGGTTTTTCTGAAGTATTTAAGCATTTCTTCGTGAGCAGCTTGAGCTTTTTCTGAAAGTGCAATAACTTTTTCGTGTGCTTCTTCAGACTCTTTTCTTAACTCGTCAGCTTCAGCCTTAGCGGATTCATCTTCATGAATTTCCATCAATTGTTTTCTTAAGTCGTTGGCATTTTTAACAAGTTGGTTTTCTTTTTTAATGTCAAGAACACGAGTTTCAATGATTTTATCAATCTTTTTGATCTCGTTTTCTATTTTCACTTTGTTACGTTTACCAGAGTTCCATTCAAGATTTTTGATCTTAGCATTAGCTTCGTTACGAGCTTTTTTAGCAGCTTCAACTTCTTTGTTGATTTCATTACGCTCGTTTCTGTATTCGATAGCTTTGTTTAAGTTTTCTTTCAAGGATGCGTTTAATTCATCCCTGATTTTACGTTGTTCTCTAGCTTCTTTGTTGAACTCTTCCCTTTCATCAGCAACTTTGGAGATTTCAGCTTCTTTTTCATCTTTTTGTTTTCTTACACCTTCCATGGTGTCAGCGAGAACAAATTCAGGTTTTTCTTCTTTAGCTTCTTCCTCAGCTTCAGCTTCTTCAGCTTCTTCTTCAGATTCCTCTTCGGATTCTTCTTCAGCTTCTTCTTCGGTTTCAGCTTCAGCATCTTGAACTTCAGCTTCTTCAACGTCTTCAGCTTCTTGAGCTTCTACTTCTTCAACAGCTTCTTCTTCAGCATCATCAGTGGTTAATTGATTAAGGATTTCATCTAAGACTTTTGTCAAGTCTTTTTCATCTACTACTACATCAGCTATTTCTTTTACGGAATCTTTTGCATTGAATGCAATACCGCAGCCAGCTGATTCGATCATGGAAATGTCGTTAGCGCCATCTCCAACAGCAACTACATCTTCAAGTGTAATTCCTGCTTCTTCGACGTGGTCTTTCAATACGTCCAGTTTGGATCCGGATACTAAAGGACCAGTCACTTCACCAGTTAATTTACCTTCTTCGACTGTGAAACTATTGGTATAAACTGCGTCTACACCGAGTTTGTCTTTTACTTTTTCAGCCACTACATCAAAACTACCACTAATGATAGCTACATCTACATCATTTTCTTTTAATGCGTTGATGGTTTCTTCAGCACCAGACATTAATGGGAGTTCATCAGCGAGTTTTTCGATATCTTCAATAGAAGTTCCTTCAAGAAGTTGGACTCTATCTTTGATAGAAGTTTCAAAGTCAATTTCACCTTGCATAGCTTTTTCAGTAATTTCAGCTATTTCTTCTTCAACGTTTGCTAATTTACCTATCTCATCTATTGCTTCACCATCAATAATAACGTTATCTAAGTCAAATACTACAAGTTTAATCAATAATACCACCAATTATATTAAATCTAGCTCACTTAATCTATCGTAAGCTCTTTCGACGCCTAATTTAGCGTCACTTTTGGTTTTAGCACCGGTACATACGACCTTACCAGAACCAAATAATAATAAGACCACTTTAGGGTCGGATAACCTATATACTAAACCCGGAAATTGTTCAGGTTCGTATTCGGTATCTTCTAATTCCAAAGCTACTGCTTCTAGGTTCAATGTGGACTCTAGGTTAGCAGAAGCCACGATGTTTTGAATTTTAATATCGAATTCATGAGGAATTTCTGTATCGATAGTCCTCATTAAATCTACAGTCTTTTTGATTGCTAATTTAGAATCATCTATAGATTTTGCTCCAGTACAAACAAGCTTACCAGAGCTAAAAATTAATGCTGCTGTTTTAGGATCTTTAAGTTTAAAAACTAATCCCGGAAACTGTTCACGATTAAAATTAACCCCTTCTAAAGCTTCGGACACTTCGGTTAAGACGATGTCCTTTCCAATGCTTGCAGAAGCAACAATGTTTTCAATTTTAATATCAACATCGGTCAATTTAAAACCTCCAATTCATTTTTAAAAGTAGTAAGTAAAATTTAAGAAAACAAAAAATTAAGTTAAATTTTTACTAATAAAATATTTAATTTAAATAGTATATAAAGGTAGTGATTATTTCAAAATTTGGCAAAAAATTTAAAATTTTTAAAAATAATAAATTATCGAAATAACAATTCCTTTTTAAATAATAGGAAAAAACATGTATTGAAATAAGTAATTTATAAATGTTACTCTTTTTTAGTGTTAAATCTTCAAAATCAAATTGATAGAATTAGTTAAATACTATTTAAATAGATTGAAATCAAAATCGTTTTAGAATCATTATATTCCCTTAAAATTAAAAGAATGAATATGAATAACTCCATAAAATAACCATAGCCATGATTTGATGATATAAAAGAACAAGACCACTTAATTGAAAAACAATATCAGACATCCTAAAAATGATTGGAATTCAAACATTTGAAGGGTTTTTGATGCTTTCATGATAATTGCCCAATTTAATTAGATATATATAACAACTAACCCCTCCAAATATACCACCATGATTGAAGTTGAAGTCAAAGCAAGAATTAACAGCTTTAAGGAAATGGAAGAAAAACTAGAAAAACTGGGTGCCGTAAAGACCAAGGAGGAATTCCAGCAGGACATCTACTTTGCAAGCCCGATAGTCGATTTTGCCGAAACAGACGAAGCGTTGAGGGTACGTACAACCAACAATGACATATTCATAACCTACAAGGGCCCCAAACTCAACGATCAGGCAAAAACCAGAAAGGAAGTTGAAATGTCAATCGAAAGTGCCGAAAAGGCAAAAGACATTTTCGAGGAAATCGGTTTCAGCGAAGCAAGAACCGTCGAGAAAAACCGCCAGTACTACTCCTTTGAGAACTTTGAAATCTCACTTGATGATGTTTCAGGCCTTCCGCCATATATGGAGATTGAAATCAGCATGGATGACGGCGAGGACTACTCCGAGGCACAAAACAGGATTTTCGAAGTTTTTGAAAAACTGGGCATCACCGACGGATTTGAGAGAACCTCATATATGGAACTTTTGGAAAACTTAAATACTGACTAAAGACAAATATAATGTATTAAAAATTATAGAAGTGATATATTTGCAATATTTTATAAGTCATTATAACAAAGAAAGTGAAATCGCTTTCCCGGAAGATTTTATAATTTATGATACAACCTTAAGGGACGGTGAACAGACTCCAGGAGTTTGTTTCTCCCTTAACGACAAATTAGAAATAGCCAGAAAACTTGACCAGTTCAAGATACATCAAATCGAAGCCGGTTTTCCAATAGTCTCACAAAGAGAAAGGGAATCCGTAAAGGCAATAGCCAATGAAGGACTTGACGCGGACATTCTGGCACTGACAAGAACAAAGCCTGAAGACATCGATGCTGCACTTGACTGTGACGTGGACGGTATCATCACATTCGTTGGAACCTCAGACATCCACCTTGACCACAAGATGCACATTACAAGACAGGACGCAATCAACCTGTGCGAATCAGCCGTGGACTATGCAAAGGACCACGGACTCTATGTGGCATTTTCAGCAGAGGACGCTACACGTACCGACATCGAATTTTTAAAGCGCATTTATGGAAAGGCAGAGGAATGCGGAGCCGACCGTGTCCACATTGCAGACACAACCGGTGCAATCACACCTCAGGGTATCGACTATCTTGTAAGGGAACTTGTAAAGGATCTTGACGTCATGCTTGCGCTTCACTGCCACAATGACTTCGGTCTTGCTGTTATCAACTCCATCACAGGAGTTCTCGCCGGTGCAAAAGGTATCTCAACCACAGTAAACGGTATCGGTGAAAGGGCAGGTAACGCATCACTTGAGGAACTCATCATGGCACTTAAAATCCTCTACGGCAAGGACTTGGGCTTCAAGACCAAATACATTACAGAACTCTCAAACCTTGTATCCAATGCAAGCGGACTTCCGATTCCATACAACAAGCCTGTTGTTGGAAACAACGTATTCAGACACGAATCCGGAATACACGTTGATGCGGTTATCGAGGAGCCTTTATGCTACGAGCCATATGTCCCTGAACTTGTGGGCGGAAGACGCCAGCTGGTCTTAGGAAAACACTCAGGTTGCCGTGCGGTAAGGGCCAAACTCAATGAATGTGACCTTGACGTGACAGATGACGAGCTTATAGAAATCGTAAGACAGGTCAAAAAGCAAAGGGAAGAAGGAACCTACATCAACGACAAGGTATTCAGGGAAATCGTTAAAAACACAAAAAAATAGGTCATTCTTATGAACATTACAGAAAAGATACTATCCTCAAAGGCGGGCCATGAGGTGACACCGGGAGAGATTATAGAAATCCCGGTCGACCTTGCAATGTCACACGACGGAACCTCACCGCCTGCAATAAAGACATTCGAAAAGATTACCGACAAGGTATGGGACCCTGATAAGATAGCCATAATATTCGACCACAACGTTCCGGCAAACACCATCGGCTCAGCCGAATTCCAGAAGGTGTGCCGGGAATTCATCAAAAAGCAAAATATCACTAAAAACTTCATTCACGGCGAAGGAATCTGCCACCAGGTGGTTCCGGAAATGGGTCTTGTCGAACCTGGAAAGGTAATTGTAGGTGCAGATTCACACACATGCACCTACGGAGCGTTCGGCGCATTCTCAACAGGTATGGGTGCAACAGACCTTGCGATGGTATGGGCAACAGGAAAAACATGGTTCATGGTGCCTGAAGCGATAAAGATGAACATCACAGGAAATCTCAACGAATACATTGCACCAAAGGACATCATCCTCAAAATCATAGGAAGCATAGGAATCGCCGGTGCGACATACAAGACCGCAGAGTTTGCGGGAGATACCATTGAGAATATGGGCGTCGAGGGACGTGCCACCATGTGTAACATGGCAATTGAAATGGGTGCGAAAAACGGTATAATGGAGCCTAACAAGGAGGTCATAGACTACATTTGCCAGAGAACAGGAAAAAAGGCCTCAGACCTGAATGTTGTAAAATCAGACGATGACGCATCATATGAAAAGGAGCTTGACTTTGACATAACAGACATGGAGCCTCAAATAGCCTGTCCGAACGATGTGGACAATGTTAAAGACATCTCAAGGATTGAAGGAACCTCAATCGACCAGTGCCTCATCGGATCATGTACCAACGGAAGGCTTTCAGACCTGAAGGATGCGGCGGAAATACTGAAGGGAAGAGAAATCGACGACAGCATCCGTCTTTTAATCCTGCCGGCGTCAAGGGAAATCTACCAGCAGGCAATTCATCTCGGCTACATCGACACATTCATAGATGCGGGAGCGATAATCTGCAATCCTGGTTGCGGACCGTGCCTTGGAGGACACATGGGTGTCCTGAGTGAAGGAGAATCCTGCATTTCAACAACAAACAGGAACTTCAAGGGAAGGATGGGAGATCCCGCCTCAGAAGTTTACCTTTCAAACTCAAAGGTTGTTGCGGCATCTGCAATAACCGGAGTCATTACCAATCCGAAAGATTTGTAAGGTGGTAAAATGGACAAGAACGAAGCAAACAGAAGTCTTATAGATAAGATTACACAACTGGAACAGGAATACGGCGAAGAATTCTCAAACACACAGAAAATACTGTTAACAACCGACGGATCCATCACTGCAATCCTGGACGTGCTGTTCGGAAAAATCACCCTGACAACACTTGAACAGCATTTCGGCGAGGCCGAAAAGAGACATGCAGAACTGGTCAATGTCGAAGAGGGTGACAAGATAAACTTCAGGGAAGTCATAATGCACAGGGATGACAGACCACTGATATATGCGATATCACACATTCCGCTGGAGAGATGTTCAGATGACATCTGTGCCGACCTTGTAAGGGCAGACATACCGATTGGAAGGATATTGAAGAATTATCATATTGAATCAAGACGTGAAGTAAACAACATCTTCATTGAAAAGCCGAACGAAAGGCTTAAGGAGATTTTCAAAACCGATGAGGACATGCTTGCACGTGACTATGTAATCATCCACAATGACGAGATTCTGATGTGGATTAAGGAAGTGTTTCCAAAAAGTTATTTCAGGTGAATCAAATGGGTGTAAAGCTTAAGGATATAGTTGAACCGGAAAAAATCAATTTCAATGACCTTGAGGGAAGAGTAGTGTCAATCGATGCTTTCAACACACTATACCAGTTCCTTTCAACCATAAGGCAACGTGACGGAAGACCGTTGACAGACGAAAACGGAAATGTGACATCACATTTAAGCGGAATACTGTACCGCAATTCATCAATGGTTGAAAAGGGAATCAAGCCGATCTATATCTTTGACGGAAAGGCACCCGAACTTAAAAGCGAAACCCAGGCAAAAAGGCGAGAGGTCAGGGACGAGGCTGAAAAAATATACAAGGAAGCCCTTAAGGAAGGCGACACCGAAAAGGCAAGGAAATATGCCATGAGGTCATCCAAACTCTCACCGGAGATAATTGAATCATCCAAAAAGCTTCTGACATATATGGGAATACCATACGTTGAGGCAAAAGGTGAAGGTGAAGCCCAGGCTGCATATCTCGTCGAAAAGGGCGATGCCTATGCGGTTGCATCCCAGGATTACGACTGTTTATTGTTTGGAGCAAAAAGGGTTGTGAGAAATCTTGCGGTATCCTCAAACCTTGGAAACCTTGAATACTACCAGCTGGACCGTGTCCTAAGACAACTTGACATCACAAGAGAGCAGCTGGTCGACATGGGAATTCTTATCGGAACAGATTTCTGTGACGGCTTGAAGGGAATCGGTGCCAAAACAGCTCTGAAACTGGCACACAACGGAAAACTGGATGAAAAGCTCAAGGAACTTCAGAGCGAATCCACACATGACCTTGAAGAGGTCCGGGACATATTCCTAAAGCATAACGTCAATACTGACTATAAGATAAAGTGGAACAAACCTGATAAGGACAAGATAATTGAATTCTTATGCTTTGATCACGGCTTTTCCCAGGAACGGGTTAGCAAAGCTTCAGACAGACTTAAAAACCTAAGCTCATCACAGGGAAGCCTTGATGCATGGTTTTAATCTAATTTTTTGAAAATGCCACAACCTCGGCATTTTCTCTGCATTTTTCTTTTTTTTAAATCCACACATATTGAAAAAACCGGATGATGCAGAGAACAACTGTACGGTACATATACAATTATTTCCCAATATTTAATCGTCAAATTACTAATTTATACCCGATATGAAGTGAAAATATAACGACCGATATATTGCCATATTTTTTTAAATAAATGATTGTATGTCCTTCTTTAGCTCTAAATTCTACTTAAAATTCCTTATTACCTTTAATTAAGTTTAAAAAATTATAACTATAAAATACATTTTAGACTCTTTCAAAAACTTTGTTGATTTGAAATTTTTTGATGAAATTGGTTTGGAATTTTTAATTTTATCTAAAAATAGTTAAATTTAATAAATAGGTGG
>NZ_CADAJR010000049.1 GCF_902788255.1 uncultured Methanobrevibacter sp. | reverse complement strand
TAAAAATCAACCACATATTATTATTGAATTAAATTTAATCATGATTCTTTAATCTCAAACATACAC
The DNA here is from genome assembly GCF_902788255.1 of uncultured Methanobrevibacter sp. NCBI lineage: Archaea > Methanobacteriati > Methanobacteriota > Methanobacteria > Methanobacteriales > Methanobacteriaceae > Methanobrevibacter > uncultured Methanobrevibacter sp. The sequence goes on along the minus strand of NZ_CADAJR010000049.1, from coordinate 8,850 downwards.
AAATTAAAGACTCACTAATATTAAATTAACAACACCATACATATATAAAGAAACAGTAAGAGAGCAAATGATAATCAAAAAAAATTCCATATAAAAAAATAATCATGGCCTGAAAACAATCACAAAAAAAGTTATACTGAAAATTAATACACATCAGTTATTATAAACTAAGCTTATTTTAAAAAAATAACTATTTAATCGATAGTTAACAAAAGTACACCCAATTTGCGATTCATCCTCGACTTACAGAAGTCGAGGCATTCTCGCATTTTTAAGATAAATATAAAGAAAAAAAGTAAAGATTTTGTTACAGTGACATTAAAGAAGCTGAGCTACTTATTGAATTCGTCGAGGAACGTTAATAAGTTTCAATAATGTCACTCATACAAAAATCTTGCTTCAATAATTCAATGATTATCTCCACAATTAATATTTTGTTCATAAAAGTATATAAAGTTTAGGTATACCTAAACATTAATTGAATGAAAAAAAATATAGGAATAATTAAATTCCTTTCTTTTCAAATTCTACATTCAAGAAATCTTTGATATTGTTCCTTGCAATTTCAACCATTTTAGGAGCAGGACCTCCAGGAACAGCTCTGATTCTAACATTTTCAGCAGGGTTGAGTGCCCTTTGAATCAAATCATCGGCAAGGTTCAATTCATCAAAACCCAACTCGACAGCAATATCATCTATGAATTTGGAAGTGATGTCCTCTTCAACCATATTGTTGGCTGTTGCTTCGTTAACGATTCTTCCAACAATCTTGTGAGCGGTTCTGAATGGAATTGATTTTTCACGAACCATAATGTCTGCCAAATCTGTTGCAGTTGCAAAATTCTTACCTGCAAGCTCTGCACATCTTTCCACATTGAATTCAACAGACAACAGCATTTTTGTTACAATGGACAATGTGTCACGAGTAACATTAACAGCATTCCATAAATGAGGAGTGATTTCCTGCAAATCCCTATTGTAAGTGTATGGAATAGCCTTCATGATTGTTAAAATGGTAACCAATTCACCTGTGGCAATACTGGTCTTACCACGGGCAAGTTCAGCAACATCAGGGTTTTTCTTTTGAGGCATAATAGAAGAAGTGGATGAATATTCATCAGCCATTTCAATAACACCAAACTCATAAGTGCTCCACAATACCAATTCCTCACAGATTTTAGCCAATGTTGAGGATAAAGACACTAAATCGAAAACGGTTTCAGAAATAAAATCCCTAGCTGAAACTCCATCCATTGAATTTTCGAGATAAGCATCAAAACCAAGTAAATCTGTAGTTAATTGCCTATTAATTGGAAAACTGGTTGTTGCCATTGCGGCAGAACCTAAAGGATTCAAATTAACACGTTTATAAGTATCTTCCAAACGTTCATAATCCCTTTTTAATGCCTGAACATGAGCCATCAGATGATGAGCGATGGTAATCGGTTGAGCATGCTGCAGGTGAGTAAATCCTATGAAAACATCCTCAAGGTGTTCACCGGCCATTTCAACAATGCCCTCAATGAATTCCAAAATACCGATTTGGATTTCCTCAATCATTTCACGTAAAACAAGTCTAACATCACATGCAACCTGGTCGTTACGTGATTTGGCTGTGTGCATAAATCCGGCTTCAGGACCTATTTTTGAAGTCACATAATTCTCAATAGCCATATGAACATCTTCAACAGAAGGATCAAATACTAAAGCATCAAAACCTTCTTCCTTAAGATTATCAAGAGCGCATAAAATTTTATCCGCAATTTCCTCATCAACAATACCTTCATGCTTTAACATTGAAGTATGTGCAAAATTAGTTTTAATATCCGCTTCAAAAAGATATCTGTCTGCATCAAAAGATGAAGTATATTCAGCTGCTTCATCAGTCATTCCAGTTTTAAAACGGCCATTTCTGATATTATCCAAAAAAATCCCTCTAAAAAATAAATTAAGTATTGAAAATAAATAAAAAAAAGAAATATAGATTTAAAAAAATCTATTTTTTCATTTCAGTGTATCCGCATTTACCGCAAGCGACTCTGTCACCGTGGTCAGCCATGAATACACCTTCACCACAACGTGGACAAATTTGATTTTTTCTTACAATTTTGTCTCCATCTACTTCATATAAATCAGATTTTTTAACCATTAAAATCACCTATTCTTCTGCTTCTGCTTCTTCTTCTGGTTCTTCTTCCGGTTCAGTATTCTTAGCGATTACGTGTTCGGTTTCAATGTATTTTAAATCGTCCACAGTGTCGTAAACTTTAGCATAACCTAATGCTTTAGGTTCACCGTAATGTGGTTGTACATTGTCAACAACGAGTAACTCTTTTTTGGTGTTTAATAAAGCAACTAATTTAGATTTGATATCTAAAGCTTTAGGAGTTGCTTCACCATCGTAATCAACATAAAATTTAATTTCTTTTCTGTTAAATAATTTATTTTCTTTTTCTTCAATAAATTCGATTTCCATGATAAAACCTCATTCGTTTATTTCAATAAATCCGTCAATAAGCTTTTGAGCTTTATTTTTTAAATCACCAGCTTTTAAAACAACTAATCCCTCATTAGGCTGACCATATAAAATGGTAGTTTCCGGACCAGCCATCAGGATGCAAGGAAGAACTGCAAGATCTTCTTCCCCTGCTACTTCAATTACATAACATTCACCTTTGTTAGATAATTCAAGAGCTTGGCCTATGGTTTCCCATAGATCATCCGTAAGGTATCCGGCAGGATTATCTGCTTTTAAAATGTGATCTGCAAGTATAATTTCATGAGTATGATTTTTTCTTTGAATTAAATTATCAATAATACCAATATTGGGATATAATTTGTATTTAGTAAGATTAGCAAAAGTTGCATCGCCAACAGAAATCAGAAACTCGGAAGATTTAATCTCATCAATAGCATCTTCAAAGTCAGGATATAATTTACCTAAAGGCTGTTTAAGTTCAGCAATTATATCTTTATTTTCTGTATCTAATTGTAACACATTTACACCTATCTTACCCTTAAACAATATTCGCCAGGAATTTCAATATTTAATTCTTTAGCAATTTTAGATTCTTCAGGATCAGTTATAATCAAAAGACCACTCCAGTTATCTGAAGTAGGGTTTCCACAACTAGGACAATGGTCTTTGCTTGAAATCATTTTACAAACTGTACATGCTTTCATAATTAAGCCTTCTTACTTTTTTGTTTAGCTTCTTCAATCCACTCAAATCTACCTAAATTATTTTGTCTCATTGTAAGAGGAATTTTAGAATTCCTGTTATTGTCGATGTTATTGGTAGATTCATCCTTAATGGAAACACTAACTGCTCTAGCTCTAACTAAATCTCCTTCATCAAGAGTTTTGTTAGATTCTTTTGCTATTAATGCACCTCTTTTAGCGTCATAATTAATATAATCATCAGTAACTTGTGAAACATGAATTAAACCGTCCATAGGTCCAATTCTTACAAAAGCACCGTAATCCACAATATCAATTACTTCACCATCAAAGATTTCATGTTGTTCCGGTTTGAAGAAAATCGCTTCGAAAACAACATTATGGTAAGAAGCTCCATCACCCATAATGAGTCTTCCTTCACTGATGTCATCTATTGCATTAACACAAATGAGCAAACCGAGTTTTTTGTCTAAACGACCTTCATAAGTTTCATTCAAGGTCTGAATAGCAACTTCTTCAAGTGGATTTTCAAATCTGTAAGGTGGAATTCTTACAGTATCTTCAATTTTTGTTCTATAATACAAAATAATCCCTCATTTTTTAATAAGTTTAATTAATATTATATTTTACCCTCAACAGCAATATATCTTTTTTGTCTTAAATACACAACTGTTATTCCTTTATCTTTTGCACGATTTTTTAATTCAATATCGTTTGTAGCTAAAACTTCTGAAACTCTAAGCAACGCATCATCCACAGTTTCGTTTTCAAGTAATGAAATATCCTTTATTTCAACTTTTGAAGAATTAGCTAATTTCAAGGCCAAGTTGGCATTTAACCGCACTTTACCCTTATTATTTCTTTTTAAACCCTTCAATTCATTGATAACAAAGTTCGGAGTAACCAGTTTATAAGAAGGTAATTTGTTTTCAAGTTCAGTGATTATATCAACATTGAACTGAAAAGGAACCATAAAAAAATTGGTATCAATTACAACTTCTTTAGAGTTCATATTTACCTCTATTTGATTATACCATAACCGATTAATCTCCAACGAGCACCGACTCTACGACTTAAAGCGACCCTATCACCTGGACTTGCACATACAGGCAATTTAAGAGTAACATCCACATCATTTTTCTTTGCAGAAGTGACAACACCAATGGTAGTTGTAGTACCACAGTTAATCATCAATGGTTCTTTAATCTTGATTGGAGCGACTTCACGTTCTTCCTTGGTACCGACTACACGGTCAAGCAAGTTAGCTTCCATTGAAAAAGAATCCAATACTTCAGGCAAAGTACCTTCTTCACCTGCAACAGTTCCAGATAAAGAATCTGATTTGGTTAAGGATGGATCCAATTTAGTTGCAATACCGACAAGTCCTCCAGGACCTATCTCTTCAACTTGTCTACCATTTGCTTCAAGACCAATGATTTCTGATTTTAATGTAACCCTTTTACCGTTGTTGGTAGGGCCAGGTCTGATTTCAATAGTGTCACCAAGTTTGAATGTACCTTGAACAAGTGTTCCACCTATAACTCCACCTTTAATCTTATCAGCGCCAGAACCTGGTTTATTGATATCGAATGATCTTGCAACATGCATCAGTGCAGAATCGTCAACATTCCTTTCAGGAGTTTGGATTTGCTTGAGCATTGCTTCAATCAATATATCCATATTAGCGCCTTGTTGAGCGGATACTGGTATTATTAAAGCGTCTTCAGCACAAGTACCTTTAACAAATTCCTTTATTTCATTATAACTTTCAATAGCTCTTTCTTTTGAAACAATATCAATTTTGTTTTGAACTACTATAACGTCTTTAACACCGATTACATCAAGTGCCATAAGGTGTTCTTTTGTTTGTGGTTGAGGACAAGACTCATTTGCAGCAATTACTAACACTGCACCATCCATAATTGCAGCACCAGATAACATAGTTGCCATAAGAGTTTCGTGACCTGGAGCATCAACAAATGATACTTTTCTTATTAATTCAGTTTCGCTTCCACAGTGTTCACATTTATCCAAGGTAGTGTAGCATTCAGGTTCATCGCATTCAGGACATTTTCTAAATTCAATGTCTGCATAACCTAAACGGATTGAAATACCTCTTTTTGTTTCTTCACTGTGAGTATCAGTCCATACACCTGATAAAGCTTTAGTAAGAGTAGTCTTACCATGGTCTACGTGACCAACCAAACCTATGTTAACATCTGACTGTACGTTCACAGATAACCACCTTTTTAATTAAATTAAAGTAAATAAGAAAAAATAGTAGAACTATTCTTCCTCTTCTTCACCAGCACCAAGAATTTCAGCTATTGGTTTGCTTCCAGCTTCAGTAACTACAGTGTTGATTTGTACTATATCATCAGCAATAGTGTTTCCTCTAACGGTTTTTCTTCTTTTAACACCATCAGCTTTAGGATGATAACCAGTACCACCAGTTAATAAACTTTTAATTCTTCTAGTACCAGAAACATCTTTTTTCATAGTGAAACCGTTTTTATCACTACCACCGGTTATTTTTAAAGTGTAACCGTCTAAACCAACAATAGCGCCATCAAATTCATCACCAATGACTAAACCGTTAAGAGCTTTTGCATCATCGACTTCAATTTGATGAGTTTCAGCTTTTTGAGACACAACAATTTTGAATGCCATGGTATTCCTCCATAATTTTTATAATAATTGTAATTTATTATTCAAAAAGACCAAATTTACCCCAATCTGGATCTTGTTTACGTTTAATTTCAACGAACTCATATAAAGTTTCAAATTCATCTTCTGTTAGCTTTTCCTTAAACTCTCTTTCAATGAACTTATAATGTTTTTCTGGAATGTCAACATAAAGTTCATCACCTTCATCAAAGTGTTTTCCAACAACGGCATCTTTGATTGCCATTGCAACCCTCTGACCTCTAGGAATGGAAGGTAATGTTTCCCCTTTGTCTTCCATACTTGCTATTACTCCAACAATTTCTCCATTTTTATTTATTACAGTTTGGCCCTGTTTTACAGTTCCGCTAATGGATTCAATTCCGATAATAGCAGGTTTACTTTGACGGAAAACCAATTTTGGAAGTGACATGAATTTGGCAGGTTTGATAATGGCATCGTAAAACGCTTTTTTCTTTGCCTGTTCCATTTCATCAATCCATGCTTCATAATCTTCAATAATCTGATAGATTACGTCACCTTTGAACAACTTAACATCTGAATTTTCCAAATCTTCCTGAGAGTTGGTGTTGACATCAACATTGAAAGCAATGATTGCACCGTGTGAATCATCTTCATTTAAAGCAATAGATGAATTAATTATATCTCTACGATTAACATCACCGATGTCTGCTTCACGAATAGGAATTTCCAATTCCCTGAGCAATTTGACAATAGCTTCAAGAGATCCTAATGTGTCTGCCTTAACCAGAATTCCTTCATCTTCAGTACTGATTGTAATGTCTTCAATCTCTTTTAAGATTTCTTCTTCCACATTTTCCTTGTCACTCAATACCCTGAGCGGAGAACCGGAAACGACATCGTCCAAGTTAGGGGCAGCTATCTTGATACCTGCAGCCGCAACAACTTCATCGAATTTTTGGAATTTCTTTTTGGAATCCCTCATTTCCTCTAATGGAAGTGGTCTTAAGATGGATCTAATTTTGGTTGTCAATACTTCATTTGAAGAAGTCATTAAAGCAATCTCATCATTAGTTCGTAAAACACCATCATAAATAATACTATCAATAGTAAGACCTAATCCAACTTCTTCCTTGATTTCCAGTACTGTACCTTTAGCCGGAGCATCCTCATTGATTTCTAACTGCTCTGTCAGATATTCCTGAGCAAGACCTAAAAGCATTGCCAAAACTTCAATAATTCCTTCACCTGATCTAGCACTAATTGGAATAATACTGATTTGTGAAGCGAAATTACTTATTCTGTCAAACCTTTCTGACTGGAATCCCTCTTTGTGAAGAGTACCAACAATCTCATAGACTTTAGTATCCAAAGCCTGCTGTACGCTTGGAGCTTGTTGATTAAATGATTCCTTAAAGGAAGCACCTTCATGAGTCTCCCAACCGAATAACATATCAATTTTGTTGGCAACTACAATGAAAGGAGTCTTGTACATTTTTAAAATGTTTAATGCCTCATAGGTTTGAGGTTTGAAACCGTCATTGATATCAACAATTAAAACAGCTAAATCAGCTAAAGCCCCACCACGTTTTCTTAAACTAGTGAACGCTGCGTGGCCAGGAGTATCAATAAAAAACAATCCAGGAATCAAGTCTTTGATAGTTAATCTTGATATAAAATTCCCACAGATTTCTTCAATAGTATCATTTGGAATTTCTGTAGCACCAATGTGTTGTGTAATACCACCGGCTTCCTTATCAGCGATAGTACTACCTCTGATATAATCTAACAATGTAGTCTTTCCATGGTCTACATGTCCTAAAACTGATACAATTGGGGATCTGATTTTCATAATATCTTCTTTAATAATAAAATGTTTAAATTCTAAATTTATTCATAAATTAAATCGTTATCGACAATTTGATAATCGCAAATTTCATCTTCATTAAAGAAAAGACCAATTTCTCTTTCTGCAGATTCAGGAGCATCTGATGCATGAATAATGTTTCTACCGGTATCCATACCAAAGTCTCCTCTGATAGTTCCAAGATCTGCTTCTAATGGATTGGTTGCTCCAACGATTTTTCTGATAGTAGTAATAGCTTCTTCCCCTTGAATAACCATTGCGAGGCATGGTGAAGAAGTAATGTATTCAACTAAACTTGGGAAAAATGGTTTTTCAGCGTGTTCTCCATAATGAGTTTTTGCTAAATCTTCATCAATTTGAATTAATTTACATGCGACGATTTGAAGACCTTTATCTTCAAAACGGGACAATATTTTACCCATAAGACGTCTTTGAACAGCGTCTGGTTTCATCATTACAAAACTTTTTTGAATCATTCTTTAACCCATTTAACTTTTCTTGGAACTCTTCCGAGTTTAATCATATTTTTTTCGCATTTGCTGCTACAAAAGAAATAAATTGAACCATCTTTTTTGACGTACATTTTTCCTGTACCTTCTTCTATTTCTTTATTACAGAATGAACAAGTTCTCATGCTTTTACACCTTCTTAAGGAGTTCTAATTTCTTTAGCTTCTCTGATTGTATCAAGTAACATTAAGATGTCGCCTTTTCTTACAGGTCCCATAATGTTTCTTGTTAAAATTCTTCCTTTATCTCTACCTTCGAGGATTCTGCATTTGATTTGCATAACCTCACCAGTCATACCAGTTCTTTTTAAAACTTCAATGACTTCAGCAGGAGTTCCTTCTTCCATGTAAATCACCGTACGATCAATCAAAAGAATTTATTTATTCTTTTAATTCAGCAACTTTTTCTACAATTTCAGCAACAGCAGCTTCAGCATCACCAGCATCTACAATACAAGCGGAAGCGGTACCAACAGTTAAACCTGCAGCTCCACCAACTTGTTCTTTAGTAGGTAAGTAGACGTATGGAATTTCTTTTTCGTCAGCTAATACAGGAATGTGAGCAACGATTTCAGCAGGATCAACATCTTCTGCGATAACTACGAGAGCTGCGTCTCCTCTTTCAATAAATTTAGTTACTTCGTTAGTT
>NZ_CADAJR010000048.1 GCF_902788255.1 uncultured Methanobrevibacter sp. | reverse complement strand
ACTGCTTTTAAATTAAAAATAAAGAAAAAATAGAACGAAAAAAATTTGTGACTCAAAAACTAGCGCAAATTCAAATCACACAAGTTTTTGAAAGAGACTAAAAATTTTATTTAACATATTCAAATGTATATATTTCTAAAATAATTATATACAACATTGATACTTTTTAAAATTTTTTGTAAACGATTAGAAAAAAAGTTAATATTTTAGAACAAATTATCTGAAATAAAATTCAAAAAACAAAATTTTTAAAGATTAAACTAAAAATTCAGAATTATAAAAATCAAACAAATAATTATCCAGTTTTATCAAAAATTTTAAAAATCTATCAAACTGTACAATTATTAGAAAAATTAATATACAAAACTGCTTTTAAACCATATTATTAAAAAATAATCAAAAAAATAACTTACCGCAAATTGATTAAATAATATTATATACCTTTCAAAACATAATTTTAATTAGTATAAAAGGTGCGATTTATTATGTTAACAATTAACCAATGCTACTTAGATTTTGTTGATAAAATCTTGAAAAGTGGAAAAGAAACATATAAGGACTCAAATCATCATTTGGTCGAAAGTTTAGGAAATTTCTATATAATCGATGATCCATTCAACTTAAAATTCAGAGCTAAATATCAACACTACACTCCAGACCAGTTACTGGATGACATCAAATCAGGAAAATTCGACATGGAAGGATGCCCTATAAAAAGCGATGCATTATACGAATATGTGAAATCCGCCGAAAACCCTGATGACCAGGGATTCGTATACACCTATCCAAATCGTATTTATGCCCACTTTGACGTGGACCAGTTCAATACCATGAAACAGAGAATATTGACTGCAACAGGTTCAAACCGTGCAGTGGCAGTTACAATTGATCCTCAACTGGATGCAGACCGTGAGGACATTCCATGCCTGCAGTTCCTTCAGTGCATTGTACGTGACAACGAATTGACAATACACTGCATTTTCAGAAGTAACGATATTTTTGGAGCATTCTACTCAAACATGTTCTTTATTGCATACTTAGGATTGAAAATGAAAGAAGAAGTCAATAAGGAAATCATGGGCGAAAAACTTAACTTTGGAGGAGTGCACTACCACTCAACCTCCGGACATATCTACAATACTGACCTTAAAGCCGCACGTAAATTAATTAAATCAAACAAATAAGGATTATTTTATCCTTATCTTATTTTTTATTGTCAATTTTCCATATTTTGAGGAAATTGTATATGTTCCTTTATTATATTTTTTGGTAATTTTCAAGGTTGCCTTACCGTACTTGTTTGTCTTAACCTTATAGGTCTTTCCCTTGAATTTGAAAGTGATTTTTTTGTTTTTCAGAATCTTTCCGTTTTTGTTTACAAGTTTAACTGTAAACTTGATTGTTTTTCCTTTTTTAACATTAATGTTTTTAGAGATGATTGTTGATTTGACAGTGATCTTATTTGATACCTTGAACCCTTTATACTCAGCAGTGATTGTGTATTTTCCAGGATATGTTGAAATTTTAATTGAAGCGTAACCTTTGCTGTCTGTAGTTCTGGTATATGTCCTGCCGTTTATGGTGAATTTAACCTTAACATCCTTTGCGATTTTTCCATCATCATCAAGGGCTTTAACCTTATAGTATTTTCCAGCACCATAATACATTGTCAATGCCTTATTTCCAGAGATTCTGGACACTACCTTAATATTCTGGCTTTTAATTTCACCAGAAACAGGATTGGTTATCTCAATTACATAGCTTGCAGGTTTCAAATCGATATCTAATTTCACAATACCATTTTTATCACTGGTCAATTCATAATTAGCAGAACCGATTTTTATTGTTACATCTTCATTGGCCAATGGTTTTCCATCACAGCCAATCAGTTTGAATTCATACTGGGAGTTGAGGGTTTTCACCTCATATCCTGAAACGATGGTTGATTTAAAATCAACGGTTGTGTTCACAGAGTATGGTTTGTACTCGTCGTCTCCCTCAAACCTGATTTCAATATTATACTTACCGGTTAAATTCAAATGGACAGAAGCTCTGCCGTTTTTGTCGGTTGTGTTCTGGAATACCTGATTGTTGATGATAAATTTAACTATATGATTCTTAATTAGAATCTTATTGTAGACATCGCTCAATATGACAGTAAAAGCACCTCCATGGTATAAATCCTGATTTAATAGTGATATCTGGGAGGTGTAATAGAATGGAAACTCACCTGACTGGTTTTTACATTCATAAATGTAGCTGTCCAAATAGGCAACAACCCTGTTTATTCCACATTTAAGGTTGTTAAAGCTGAATGTGCACTTTCCATCTGCAAGCTTTTGTTTATATACTTTATTGTCAATCAAAAGATAAGCATATTCATTGATAGGTTGTGAAAGCTCAACTGTAATATTAACGTTGTCACTAATCCTCATTGACATTTCAACATTGATTTTTGAAACGTTTACTGAGGAACTGGCACTGGATGAATTGTATTTATATGAATTGTCATTATAGCTGACTGATATTGAATTGTTTCCTGTTTTGGTAAATACATGGGTAATTTTGGCAATGCCGTTACTGACCTTTACAGTGGTGGTTTTACCGTCCATATTGAATGTGATCTCACCACTATCAACAGGATTGTCAAACTGATCATTAACCAGAACCTCAATGTCTACAGGATTGTTTGCATTCTCAGATACAATGATTTGCAGTTTGGTGTTGATTTGTGAAACAGTAATCAGTTTAGATGTTTTAGATGAGTTGTAAATGAAACTGTCATCATAATAATATGCTGAAATGTTATTTACTCCAATGTGAGTAAATATATTGGTAAAATTGGCCTTGCCGTCAACAACATTCGCTGGATATTCGGTTCCATCAACGACAAAAATCACATAACCGCTGCCTACAGGTTTTCCATTTTCATCAGTGACATTTGCAGTTATGATTATCGGATTATATTCGCCTGTTTGATTAAGGGAAATCACAGTTTCATAGAGTGAAACAATAATGGTTTTAGTTACATTAGACCTGCCGTATAAATAATCACCGACATAGTATGCGGTAATGTTATTCATTCCCAAGTTGGAGAATGTATAATCTATGGCAGCTATTCCATCGACAATGCTCACAGTATGGTTCTTTCCTTCAATATTGAATATCACGTATCCATAGTTTAACACATTGCCGTCAGCATCCCTTACAACTGCTGAAATGTTTACAACATTATGTTCGCGAACCTCATTGAAAGTTATTGTGGTATTGATTTTGTCATTTGCAAATAGGATATAGTTTGTTGAACCCAAATAACCTACAGTGCTGAATGTTGCAGTGAAGTTATTTATGCCCTCAGCAAAGTGGACACCGGATAATCTGGCAACTCCATTGTTGAGGCTGACATAATACTCAGTACCGGACACATTGAATATGACAGTTCCATATTTTACAGCATGGCCCCATTCATTAAAGACATTAGCCACTAAATCCAAAGAATCATGTCCAATGTTGTCAATATCCAGTTTAACAGAAGTGTTAATCGGATTTAATGTTGTGAATGCCTTTATACATGCCACTGCTGAATTATATGTGTGAGAAGTATAAGTCCAGTACAAATCATATAAATCCGCCCATTTAACCCCATCATAGCTTATGAATGAGGTGTTTTTCTTATAGTAATACTTGTTAAAGCTGACCTTTTCTGAAATCGGAACGCCAGCCTCCCTGTCAACTTTGATGTTGAAGACAACCTCAAACTCATCTCCAACATTTAAAGGAATGATTTCATTTAAATTGAAAGTGTAATAACCAGGATTTGTAGTTCCGCTTTGTGTGAGTTTTAATTTGTCATTAACATAGACGGAAAAGGTATAATTTGTCTTTTTATCAAACATTGTAGAAACTGCAGTGAGATACTCATTATCTGTTGCTGTAAATTTATTTTTATACCAAACAGAAGCGGAGGAATTATAAAAGAAATCTGATTTTCCCTGAACGTCATACTGGTAGTTCTTATCATATTTTATAGTGTCATTCAAGATAAAAGTAAATACTGAATCCACCTTACCGATTGGAACACAGGTCTTATCATAATATGACACATAGCCATAACCACTACCTCTCCAATTAGCTCCCCAACTGTTTTTAATAATCCATCCGCCTTTTCCAGGAGCTCCACTGAATTCCATGTTATCATCCCATCCGACAATTACGATAGCATGGTTTGCACTTTTATCTCCAGTGTAATACTGTTTACCATCTCCATCAAAAGCGGCATAAACAGGAGTATAAACCGCACCATATTTCATCAATGCCTTTTTGATTTCATCATTATCTGTGAAAGTGCTTCTTTGAATAAACATCACATTTTGAGCATGCATCAAACTATCCAATACCTTTGAAAATATGGTACCGACAATATAGGGATCATTTTGCTCAAGAACAGGTCCAAGCCAGCTTATAAGATAGTTATAACCTGATGAAGCATATCCTCCCTTATTGGTTTCCATATCCCATCCGTAATCACTGTAAAGTCCAAATAGATTTTTCATATTGGATTCGGACAAGTCATAATTATCCCCCAATGCCTTAATGATACATGATTCAAGTGTAGCTATTGTTGCAAATGCCCAACAGTTTCCATCATTTCCCTGATTTTTAACGGGAGTGACCTGTCCAAGTTCCCTCAAGTCATATCTTGATGGAATATCAGTAATTTCATCGGATACATAATTATACATGGTATAATTTCCATTTCCGATGAAACTAATGTCAAATGTTTCGCACAAATCGTCAATGCTTGAATACTCATTGTCTGTAATTGTTGAGTTAGAATTATAGAATGAGTATAGACTTGCCCTGACGAGAGGAATATTATCAATGAACCTGTTGTTGATGATTATATCATAATCTGCACCGTCAACAAACACACCGGCACCCTTATCCGCCTGGTTATTGACAATGGTTGAATCATACATCTTAAAGTTACCATACAATGAGTATACAACTCCACCGTCAGCACCTGCCTTATTGTTTCTGGCAGTGATGTTTTCCAGGGACAAGCTGGATCTGACAGCAGCGATTGCCCCACCGAATAATTTGGCAGTATTGTTGATAAAAACGGAATTTTTAATGTTTAAAGTACCGTCAATTATATAGATTGCTCCACCGCAAACCGCATCATTATTTGAAAATGTACATCCGTCCAATGTGATTTTAACCATATTGTCTCCACTCGGATAAATCACCGCACCATAGCTTTTGGAGGTGGAATTGGTAAAAATACAGTTTATTGCGGTAAATTCATTCTTCACTATAAATGTGGAATCAACAAAAGTCAAATTATAAAGGACAAGATTATCTGAAGAAGTGATTACTGCATTTTTCACAATAGTATCAGCAGGTGAAGCACCAATCATTGTAACATTTTTGAAAGATGCATCATTATTAAAATCATACACTCCACTGTCCAAATGATTAATTGAATCTGATTTAACCCTGTATGGAGTTAACTTCTGATAAGGATTGTATATTGAACCGTCACCATCATCATTATCAACTGATGCATCAAAATAATACTCATCACTGAGAATATCCTCACTGTCACTGGCCAACATGGTTTCATTGCCATTGGCAATAACAGTTTCATTGTTAGCTGCAAAACCTGTCGGTATGACAATTAAAAGCAATAGCAATATTGATGTTAATGCGATAAATTGTATTTTCTTCAAATAATTGTCCCCCATTATACCAATTTAAACACTAAAAATTGGTTAAATGTATAGAATATTAGTATTTAAGTTTTTTATGATATAAATAAGTATTCAATTTTATTTAAAAAATTTGAAAATTAATGTTACATACCCTCTTCTGACAGAGATTTAATTGAAATTCAAAATATTATCCTAAAAAAAGTAATTATATAATCAGAAGAACTGATTATAAATAATTTGAATATTTTAATGCCCTGTTTTTGATATTGGAAAATTTATCATCAATAATCAATTCCCCATTTTTGAAAACTGTCTGAAGAATGTCCTCACCTTCCCCATCGATAGGAATTGTTTTAAATGAATTGTTTTCCTGAATCAATTTGAATCTGCCTGTTTTGGATTTTTTACTTGAATCAAGGGGGTTTTTGAAAATGTCATGCCATTCACCATCACGCAACTGGGCAGAACATTTGAATGCGTTTCTTTGAGTGTCACGATTTACGGCAGTGTGGAGACCTCCACCCATACCGAATATTATGTTTTCGGCTGCCCAACCATTGGATTTCATTGCAAAGAGAATGTCCCTGATTTTTTGGTAGTTCAAACCGTCTCCCCACAGCAATCCGATATTGGAATCGAATACCTTATATCCTTCACTTGTTTTATAACTTCCAAAGCCTTCCTCAAGGATATTCAAACAGTCAATGGTTGTTGATACAGGCTCACCACTGTCAGGTCTGAAGACCACCTTGTTTCCCTCGGTTTTGAGGAACTTCAAAATGGCATCATTCAAATCAGATCCGTTCTTACCTGCCTCCATCAGGAAGTTGCGGTAGTTGTATGAATCGATGACCATGGAAAGTATTCCAGGCTTTGCATTTTCAATGACATTTAAAATCTGTGCAAATTCACCTTCAGGTCCAAGTGAAGTCATTACACTGTGTTCTGTTGCCTGAACTGAAAACCCATACAGTTCTGAATCATTGTAATAGTTTTCAGGTATTGTCAGTGCAGGAATTGTATCGGTACCACTGAAGTTGAGCAGATGGGCTGATCCGGAAAGCATTGATGATTCGGTTGAGGTTGCTCCACGGTATCCAAAATCATGAAGCATGAAGTTGAGGTTATCCTTTGAAGAACCTGTCACTTCCAGATAGAAGTTGCACAGCTTTCTTACCTCAGCAGACAATGTTGCAACGGTGGAAGGATACCAAACCTGCAGTAATAATGATTCAAGGTAGTTTACCAACCAATAGGATTCCTTGTCGGTGTTTTCAACGGTCATTAAAACATTGCTAACGTCAACAGGAGTACCTTCAGGAACTGACTTGATCTCAATTGGCAGGCACCCGTCGTGCTCATCCAAAATGTATTGCCAACCATCCTTGTTGAAAATATCTGGACCAATGTGAGCGGATATTAATCTATCGGCTTCATCTATCTTTTGTTGTGTTACTACCTGGCCTTCAAGATATTTTTTGAGAATATATTGCAGTCCGTAAAAAATTGTTTTGTTGAACTCAGCACCCACCCTACTTTCAAGGTATGAATAAATCTTTTCTGTGCCCTTTGGGTAGAAATAGTGATGAGTTACCTTGTAACTGTCTGTTAAAAGACAAATGTTGTTTTCAATCATAATATCACTTTTTTAAAATAGATATTAGATTGTCCTAAAATATAAATGTTGCGGAAAAAATGATTTAGATATTGATTGCATTATCATCTATCATATTAGCTGAACTGCCATCGTTTGAATTAATAGTTGCACCGCAGTTAGGGCAGAATTTCTCACCCTCCTTTAATGAACTTCCGCATTTTTCGCAATATCTGCCGGAAGAAGCAACCTTTTTCAAAATAACAACATTATCGTCAGACAGGAAATAGTACAGAATCGCACCAACCAATATAAAAATAAGCAGAACGATAAAAATCCAAAGTTTAAAGCCCTTCTTTCTTAAAACTGCAGTATCGCCCATATTGCTTTCAAGCACATAACCGCTGGCAATATAGCGCTCGATTGCCTCATCAAACTCCTTTTGACTTTGGACTGTAACTTCAATTTCCATCTAATCACATGTGATGTTTAAAAAAAAAGAAAAGAAAAAAGATCTAGATGTAACTAGTATCTTGTTTTCTGAAGTGTGCTTGTGGGTGGTCACATAATGGACAAACTTCTGGAGCTTCTTTTCCATAATGGATGTATCCACAATTGTTACATTTCCATGCAATTTCTTCATCTTTTTTAAATACTTTGTCAGCTTTGATTTTGTCAGTTAAAGCGTTGTATCTGTCTTCGTGTGCTTTTTCGGTTGCACCTGCTGCATCGAATAAGTCAGCAATGTCATCAAAGCCTTCTTCACGTGCGGTTTCAGCGAACTCTTTGTACATTTCAGTCCATTCTTCGTGTTCGCCTGCTGCTGCATCTGCAAGGTTGGTTAAAGTGTCAGGCACTTTTCCACCGTTTAATAATTTGAACCAAATTTTAGCGTGTTCTTTTTCATTGTCAGATGATTCTTGGAAAATTTCTTTGATTTCTACGTAACCATCTTTTTTAGCTTGAGATGCGTAAAATTCATATTTTACACGTGCTTGGGATTCACCAGCGAGAGCTGCTTTTAAGTTTTCTTCAGTTTTAGTTCCTTTTAAATCTGCCATATTTTCATCTCCTAAATTAATAATAAATCTTACCAAGTAAGTACTTCTCTATCTATCTTTAAGTCTTCATATAAACAAAACGGTACGTTTTTATCCCCTTCAAATATCCTTGAAGCCAAATCCTCTTCATTGTCTGAAATCCTCTGCTTCAGCTCCTCATAGGCATTCCATTTGATTGAATGTTTCATGAACTGGTTTGCTGGAAATTCCCATCTGAGATTATCTCCCTGATAGTATTGCATAATGCCTTCGGCATATTTTTGAGCTTCAGGATCAAGCAAGTAATCCCCGTCAACCAATCCTCTTATGGTAACATCACGAAACTTGGGATGTCTGATTAAAAAAATAACCATCTTGTTCATTTTATCAGAAAAAATTAAAAATAAAAAAAAAGTTAAAAGAGCTTATTTAAAGTTGGTTGCTCTTTCTTCAAAGTGTGCTTTTGGAAGTCCACATACAGGACATTTTTCAGGTGCGTTAGGACCTGAGAATACAAATCCACAGTTTTCACATTTCCATTCGATTTCTTCTTCTTTGTTGAATACAGCATCGTTTTCAACATTTGCAAGTAAGGTTCTGTATCTTTCTTCATGTTCTTTTTCGATAGCACCTACTTTTTCGAATAAGAATGCAATCATTGGGAAACCTTCTTCTTTAGCGGTTTCTGCGAATTCTTTGTACATTTCTGTCCATTCTTCGTTTTCACCATCTGCTGCTGCGTTTAAGTTAGCAATTGTGTCAGGAATGTCTTCATCGTGTAATAATTTGAACCAGATTTTAGCATGTTCCCTTTCGTTTTTGGAAGTTTCCATGAAAATATCGTGGATTTGAACATATCCTTCTTCTTTTGCTTTAGCTGCAAAATATTGGTATTTAGTATGTGCTTGGGACTCGCCAGCGAAAGCTGCCTTTAAATTTTCTTCAGTTTTTGTACCTTTTAAATCAGTCATGGTATACATCTCCAATGAATATAGTATATTTTTTATAGTTTAAAAAGTTTATTGAAAAAATATCGAACAAAATTAAAATTTAAAAAAGAGGCTGACTCATAATTTTTGTGTTTAAATTTTTTTTCTTATTTTATTATCCTTTAATTTTATATACTAGGAAGTACAATCTATTATTAGAGTTAATTAACTTTTTGGTTGTGTTTTTTATGGTTTTGAGAGAGGATAAAATTGGTCAGCAATTATTAGTTCCTTTGGACTTAAGAGATTTGATTCCAAAAGATCATCCGTGTTATTTTATTCAAAATGTTGTTGATCAAATGGATTTTTCGAAAGTCGATGCAAATTATTGTTACAAAGCAGGCAAGCCTGCTTATTCTCGTAAAATGTTATTGAGACTTGTTTTAATGGGTGCTTTTGATGGAGGATTATCTGGAAGAGAAGTAGCTGCAAAAACAGCTACAGACGTTAGTTACATGTACTTAGCGGGCATGGAAAAACCAGATTTCCGAACAATCAACAGATTCAAAGTAGATCACGCAGAACTAATCGATGACGCATTTAAAACAACAGTATTAATGGCAAAAGAATTAGATTTAGTAAAACTCAAACACATAGCAATTGATGGAACAAAAATAAAAGCCAAAGCATCCATAAATAATTTAACCAATCAAGAACAAATAGATTTACTCAAAGACATCTTAAAAAAGAGTATTGAACTCGATGAAGAAGAAGATGAAATTCTCGGAGACGAATCAGGAAATTCCGTTCCAAAAGAATTAATTGACAAAAAATCCTTTGAAAAAATCTACAAAAAAGTAACTGAAAGTACAAAAGGAGATAGAAACGAATTCAAACTACGAAGAAGCAGTAAAAAACTTCTAGACCAAGCAAAGAAAGATAAAAACTCTGCCAAAAAAGTTTTGCAGAAAGTCGAAAAAATCGATTCAGAACTAAAAAAGACAACAAACGATGTAATCAGCATAAACGACCCTGAATCACGATGGATGCTAAATAAAAAAAGCAAATGGGAATTTGATTACAATTTACAAATAGGAGTAGACGAATACAAAGGAATAATCGTATCATCATCACTCACACAAAATCCAACAGACGTATTCGAACTAATACCTCAAATAGAACAAATAAAAGAAACATTTGGTGCTTTAGCACCAAATACACAAATTTCAGCCGACAACGGCTACTCAACAAACGAAAACATAGACTATCTAGCAGAAAACCACCTAGATGGCTACATATCAACCAGAAAACTCTCAAGAAAACTCAAAAAAATCAACAAAAAAGACAAACCATTTGGAAAAGACAAATTCACCTTCGATCACGAAAAAAACACATATATCTGCCCAATGGGTCAGATACTTGAAAACCAAAAAAGTTACAAAAACAACTCACGAATAGCATACTGGACAAACAACTGCAAAACATGCCCAAAACACCAAGAATGCTGTGGAAAAAGATACAATAGAATCATAACCGATTATGGAAATCCAAATAAAATAAAAATGCTCAGAAAAATGGAAACAGATTGGGCTCAAGAAATCTACAAAAAACGATCAAAAACAGCAGAATGGCCATTTGGAAATATAAAACAAAATCTAAAAGTAACAGAATTCAACACAACTGGACTAAAAAGAACACAAACAGAAGCAAAATTACTCGCAATATCACACAATTTAAAACGAATATACAACGAAACAATACAAAACGAACTCATACACCAAAACAACAAACAAAATACCTGAAAATAATAAAAATTAATGCAAAAAAATTTTTAAAAAATAATTAATTTTGAGTCGCCCTCAAAAA
>NZ_CADAJR010000047.1 GCF_902788255.1 uncultured Methanobrevibacter sp. | reverse complement strand
AGCTTTTTCGCCGTCAGCAGTTTCCATGATGAGTTTACCTTTAGCGATTTCTTCTTTGACAACGTCTTTAGGATCTAAATCGTATACATCTCTAATCATATTCATGGTTGGAACAGGTGACATAGTTCCGCCACAGTTAACACCGATCATAATAACGTTTTCTTCGATGATTTTTCCTTTTTTCATTAATTCACGGATGGTCATTGCATCACATGGTTTACATGCAACAGCAAGTTTCATGTATCTTGCACCATCTAAGTATTTGGATACAAATTTAGCAATGTTTAAAGTACCACAGTGAATGGATCCTGCAGTTTTAATAACGTCAGCAGGGTCAGTGATGAGAGTTGGTACACCATCGTAAATATCGTGACCTTGGGTTACGCCAACAACACCGTCAACAATACCTTCTTCTAATAAGTATTTCATGATGGTAGTTACTACTCCTCCGTACTCTCCTTTTTCTTTGATATCTTCAATAGCAGAGTATGCGTAGTACATATCGTTAATTTTTGCGCTCATTTAAATCTACTCCCTATTTATTTACCTACTTTTACGGTGGTAGTTGCCATGTTTTCAGCTTTAATTTCAGTGTCAGTACCTTCTTTGTAGACTTCTCCTTTCATTTCAACAACTTCTGGGAGTTTTTCTACTTGGATAGCACAAGCTTTTAATTCAACCATTTTGGATTTAGGGTCGAATGAATCGGAGTTGGTTAATACATTTGCAGCACATTCTACGAAGTGCATTGGAATGTTTACAATACCTTCTTTGATGTCGTCAGTTACACGAGCAGGAATTGCAATTTCTCCTCTTCTTGAGAAAGCTCTTACTACTTCACCGTTTAAAATTCCTCTTGCTTCAGCATCTTTACTGTTGATTTCAATGAAACCAGTTTTAACTTCGTTGTTTAATGTTTCACATCTTCTGGTCATTGCAGCGTGGTAGTGGAACAAGATCCTTGTAGTAGTTAATAATAATGGGTATTCATCATCTACAGTTTCGACAGGTCCTTTGTGTTCTAATGCTTGGAAGACACCTAAACCATCAGGGTGTGCAAATTTAACTTTGTGCATTAATGGTTGACATGGGTCGTCTTCGGAAGGACAAGGCCAGTGGAGTGCTTCAGGAGTGTCTAATCTTTCACGGTTCATACCTGCCATGATAGGAGCACATTCTCTGATTTCGTCAAAGATTTCTTCAGCAGATTCGTAGTGGAATAATTCTCTTGGTACGCCCATTCTGACAGCGATTTCTTCCATGATTTTCCAGTCTACCCATGCGCCTTCAGGAGGTTCTTGTGCTTTGTGTAAGCATTGTACTCTTCTTTCACCACTGGTGAAGGTACCTTCTTGTTCACCCCAACCTGCTGCAGGTAATACAACATCAGCACATTGTGCGGTATCGGTTAAGAAACATTCTTGTACAACTAACATTTCTAAGTTAGCTAAAGCTTCTTTTGTGTGAGCTACATCAGCATCAGAGAGAACTGGGTCTTCCCCGTGGATGTATAATACTTTTAAGTCACCAGCGTGAGCAGCGTTCATCATTTCTACTAAGGTTAAACCAGGAGTGGTTGGTAAGTTTACTTCGTAACCGTATCCACTGTAGTAGTCGTTGAACCATGCGGTAGTTTCTGGGTCTTTAACTTTTCTGTAACCTACGTAATCGGAAGGTAATGCACCCATATCACAAGCACCTTGTACGTTGTTTTGTCCTCTTAATGGGTTTACACCGGTACCTTGTCTACCAATGTTACCAGTTAACATTGCGAGGTTTGCGGTGGACATAACGTTGTCTGCTCCGTGAGAGTGTTCAGTAATACCTAATGAGTATACGATAGCAGCTTTGTCAGCAGATGCGTAATCAATAGCTAAGTGTTCAATTACTTCAGGTTTGATTCCGGTAATTTCGGAAGCCATGTCTAAAGTGTATTTTTGTACAACTTCTTTCATTTCTTCGAAACCTTTGGTTCTGTAGTGGATGAACTCTTCGTCTTGTAATCCTCTGTCGATGATTACTTTGATCATAGCGTTCATTAAAGCTACGTCAGTACCGGTTTCAAATTGAACATATTCATCTGCGATTTTAGCAGTAGGAGTGAATCTTGGGTCTAATACAACTAATTTAGCACCGTTTTGTTTTGCTTGGATTAATTTACGTCCGAATAATGGGTGTGCTTCCATGTTGTTTGATCCAATACAGAAGATATAGTCTGCTTCTTTAATACTGTCGAATCCGTTGGTCATAGCACCTGATCCGAAAGTGTTAGCTAAACCTGCTACAGTAGGACCGTGACAGATACGTGCACAGTGGTCTACGTTTTGGGTTCCACAAGCTACTCTTGCTAATTTTTGAGTAATGTAAATGTTTTCGTTTGGTGAACGAGCACATGCGTAGAATCCAACTTTGTTTGGATCTTCGTCAGATACTTCTTTGAGTTTGTTAGCAACAAGGTCTAATGCTTCATCCCATGATGCTTCTCTGAATTCACCGTTTTCTTTTATTAAAGGAGTAGTTAATCTGTCTTCCCTATTAATAAACTGGTATCCAAAGTTTCCTTTAGGACATACTTTACCCTCATTTACAGGGTGTCTTTTTAAAGGTTCTACACCAACAATTTTTTCGTCTTTTACAACGAAGTTGAGTCCACAACCAGTACCACAGTATGGACAGATTGTTGGAACATATTTAATTTCAACCATTTTATAATCTCCAAAATATATATTTTTTATAAAATAATTTAAAAAAAAGAAGCTTTATAAAGCTTCTTTAAAAGTTTACTAGCTTATTCTTTTAAGTAGGTGTACCAGTAGATACATGCTACAAAGATAGCTCCACCGATAATGTTACCAATGGTAACTGGGATTAAGTTGTTAACGATGATAGTACTCCAAGTTACGCCTTTAGCACCTAAGAACATACCTAATGGTATGAAGAACATGTTTGCAACACTGTGCTCAAATCCGATGGTAACGAAAGCCATAATTGGGAACCAAATACCAACGATTTTACCGATGATATCGTCTGATGCGTTAGCTAACCATACAGCTAAACATACAAGCCAGTTACAACCAATAGCCTTAATAACAGCTGCGGTGAAAGGCATAGTTACTTTACCTTCAGCTACGGCAATTGCTTTTGCGGAAATTGCATAAGCAGGTGCGGTTGCGTCAGTAGGAGTGATTCCACCCATAAATGCTAAAACGTATGCAACGAATAAAGCACCTACAAAGTTGAAAATCCAACTGAGAACCCAGTTTTTAGCGAGACCGCCAACAGATGCGGAACCGTCTAAAACACCGATGGTCATAAACATGACATTTCCAGTGAATAATTCAGATCCTGCGAGGACAACAATAATCAATCCTACAGGGAACACTGCACCGAATACGAATTTTTCTAAACCTACAGGTGCGCCAGCTTTTAACATACCAGCACTAGCTACTACTGCTAATAAACCACCGAATGCAATATATGCTCCTGCTAAAAAGGAGAGTAATATTACATTAACGATATTTGCAGAGTTTTTTGCTCCAGCAGTTGCGGAAATTGCTTTCGCAGTGTCTACTGGACTTTTAAAAGATGAACTCATTTTATCAACCTCTTTTATTCCCTTTTAATTTAATTTCATAATACTGAATGAATCCCACAATTTTAGTTCAAAAAGTATTATGATAATATATATGGATTATCTATATAAAAAAGATTTTTCATTAGAACTTAAAAGAAATATTTAAATACTACAAAATAATATAAATTAATGTAATGATAAATCATGATGGATTATATACACATCGTGAAAATTCACTTTTTTTAGCCAACCACCACTTTAGAAATTTTTATTTATTCTATAAATTATTTGAAATCGACAATTTTTAAAAATAATAACGTTTAATTAATTTTAAACGAATTTTAAAGAAATATTAACAATATGAAAATAATTTTAAATCGACACCTATCGCCTAAATTGATACAAAATACACATCCTGAAATAATGAATTAATTAAAAAAAACAGACCGAATTTAGAATTACCTAAAAAAAACATCAAAATTAGTTTACAAATAAATTATCAAAGAAAATATAAAAATAATGCAGTTAAATCGAATCACATTACATCAATTTATAACGGTGAACACCACTCAAACTTTACATTGCAACACATCACTATTTTATTAAAAAAAATACTATATTATTATATGAGGGTGAAATTATGAAAATTGAAGAGATCGATGCAATAAATTTTAAAAATGATACCCACAAACAAACAAAAGAGAAAGTCGTTAAGGATGAAACTATAACACTAACAATAAACGGAGACATTTCACGTAGCCTATCTGCAATTGAAGACTCCCTTAAGGAATTTGCAGTGGGATACCTATTCAACGAAAACATGGTAAAATCTCTAGATGACATCAAAAGCATCGAGATTGACGGACCGCAGATTAATGTTGAAATAGACGACACCCTACTTAAGACCAATGAAACCGTATTGTGTTCAGATTCAGCCGGAGGATGGAGAAGCAAAATCAAGGACGTGAATCCTGTAGAGTCAGATTTCCAGGTTGATGTCCATGAACTTATTGACCGCATTGAAGAGCTGAAGGACAATGCCGAGATATGGCAGGCAACCGGTGGAACACATGTAGCCGGAATAGTTTACAAAGACCAGTTCATTGTAAAAGAGGATGTAAGCCGTCATGTAGCGGTTGATAAGGTGATAGGATACGGAATATTACATGATTTTGACCTGAAACATTCCTATGTAATATACAGCGGAAGGATGCCTGCGGACATGGTCATAAAGATGACAAGGGCAGGTGTGCCAATTCTTGCATCAAACGCAGCTCCCGCTAATTCAGGATATAATATTGCAAAAAAAGGAAATATTACATTGGTCGGCTTTTTGAGAGGCCAACGCTGTAACATCTATAATAATCAAGGCCGTATTCTATTCTAATACTGTATGTCTTGATTTCAAATCACTTTCGGTCTGCTGCATTTTTTCCATTAGCTCGGAAACGATAGCGTCCAGGAATACCAATGTTGTAAGTTCAAATGCAGTACCCAATGGAGTCAGGGAAGTATAGTTACCATGGATTTGACGTTTCATATAGTTTTCATCGTCATCTTCCTTTTGAGTTCTTCCTTTAACTAGTATATAACCATCAGCCAATTGACCTAAGCTGGAATCTGGGTAAGATGTAACGGCTAAAACTTTTGAACCTCTATTTTTTGCAATGCTGGCCGCAGAAACGATGGTGTTTGTTTCACCAGAACCTGAAATCGCTATTATGCAGTCGTCATCATGAATGGCTGGAGAGATTGTTTCCCCTACAACATATGCGCTTAAGCCCAAATGCATCAGTCTCATTGCAAACGCCTTAGCTGCAAGACCTGACCTCCCGGCTCCTGTAACGAATATGTTCTTAGACTCCATGATAATCTCTTCAAACTGATTAACGGTATCTTCATCCAAATATTCTTCTGCTCGTACAATATTATCCAATATAGCTTTAATAGAGGTTTTCATTATTTCCATTTTATCTAACCCATAAATCAATATTATTAATTATGATTACAATTTTATATATAATTAATGAAATTTGAAAGCGAGGGTCTAATCAGTCTTAAGATTAATGGTGAAATTTATGACCATAAATTATACCAGAGTCTGGAATCACTATCCCGTACCAAATCCCAGAGGAGATCGGCAAAGGAATTGGGGATATCACATACCGTATTCAACAGAAGATTTCTGAAGGCTGAAGAGAAGTTAGGCGTCAAGTTGACTGAAAAAATAGGAAACGGCAGTGTTTTGACATCCGCCGGGGAAAATTTGCTTGATGAATATAGAAAATATATGATCCAAATCGAAAAGACCTCCACAATAAACATTGTGGGAGGACACATCAGCACAGGCCTTCTGGAAAGTATAGACACCCCGTTCAATCTCAACATCTACAGCAGCAGTGACGAGGATGCATTCGAACTTGCAAAAAGAGGAGCGGTAGACATTTTGACCTTGGACGACCCTTTGATAGCCTATGAACGTGACATTAACTTCATGCCAATAGCTTACGATTATCTTGTTTTAGTTTCAAGCCCCAAATCAAAGAATATTGAAAGCATATCCGATTTGGAGGGACTTGACTTTGTTAATGTCAGCGGTTCTGCCCAAAGGCTAGCCTGGAACAGCCTGAACCATTATGATATTGAATATAATATCAAGGAAAGCGTTGCCTCACAATTTGATGCCTTTAAGATGGTTAGAAATTCTGAAAACCTCTACACCTTTTTGAATGCCAGTTACTTTAAGGGAAACGAACTTTTAAAATATGACACCCAACATGTAATCAGTATTGTCAAGGTTAATGAAGATAAATCAGAAGTTGATGATTTTGTAAGGTTTCTGCTTAATGATGCCCAAAAATCCATTGAAGATGAGGGTTTTACTCCGATGGGTTAGATTACCAAATGCTCTCGGCAAAATTGAATATGTATATAATAATATAACTAAGTGCATTCACTCATGTTACAGTATGTTTTTGTGAAGGTTCACACATGCGACCGTGTGCACTTTCAAAACATTAAATAATGATGAAACACAATATTAAATTATTAGATAAAAAGGCGATATTATGGTTAAAAACAGAGATTTACTAGCAATTGGTCACTCTGCTCATGATTACATTATTAGAGTGCCTGAATTTCCAAAAGCTAATTTTTCAGCCCCAATCACAAAAATGAAAACATTTAATGGTGGAGCAGCCGCAAATGTAGCGTGTGTTGGAGCGAAATTAGGATTAAAAACTTCACTTGTATCAGCAGTAGGTGGAGATTTCAAAAGAACCGAATACTATGAACACATGCAAAATTTAGGTATTGACACTGATTCGTTAATTATTGTTCCTGGTGAAGAGACCCCAACAGCATTTGTCCTGACCGACGACAATGACGACCAGATAAGTTATTTCTACTGGGGTGCTGCAAAGGAATTTGCTCAAAGCAAAGTTCCTGTAAAAGCAATTGAAAATGCTGAAGCGGTTCACCTTGCAACAGGAGACCCTGAATTCAACTGGAAATGTTCACAGGAAGCGAAAAATCAAGATCTTCTCGTATCCTTTGACCCTGGTCAAGACCTTGGAATGTACGATACCAAAAAATTATGCGATGTCATCGAAAACACAACCATTCTTTTCGGTAATCATCACGAAATTGAAAGAATTCTGGACGCTCTTGAGGTGGATTTAGCACAATTAAGACAAATGGGTCCTAAAATCATTGTCAAAACCTGTGGAGCAAAAGGATGTGAAATCTATTCAAATGAAGACAAAATCATTATCGATGCCATTCCAACTGAAGCGGTTGACCCAACCGGTGCAGGAGATTCCTACAGAGCAGGATTCTTATCAAGATTTTTAAATGGAGAATCTCTTGAAGAATCTGCCAAGTTTGCATCATCTGTTTCTTCATTTATTATTCAACATCAAGGTTGTCAAACCAATATGCCAACCTTTGATGAAGCATTTGAAAGAATGAGCGAATTTTACTAATTCCTACATTTTTTCAATTTTACTTTATTTTTATCAATACTACCTTATTTTTAATATATACCTCACAAATATCCTATTTTTTAAAAAAAAGTTGACTCATATCAAAATTTCTTGAATTAAGATTATCCTACTAATTTATATACTATTAAATTAAAATAAGAAATTATCAAATTCATATGAGAAAAAATTAAAATAAATTTGACTGTTTTAAAGATTAATTGAGGGAAATTATGACACAGATTAGTGATGCAAAAAAAGGCATATTGACCGAAGAAATGAAACATGTTGCAAAAATTGAAAATGTATCCGAAGACTTCATCCTGAAATCAGTGGCAGAAGGAACAATAGTAATACCAAGCAACGTCAACAGGGACATTGAAGCATCAGGTATTGGTGCAGGACTTAGAACAAAAGTAAACGCTACAGTCGGAACATCAACAGACATCGTTGATTTTGATGAAGAGGTACATAAGGCACAAATAGCAATCGACAACGGTGCAGACTGTTTAATGGAATTGAGTATCGGCGGAGATTTGGACGTAATCAGACGCAGAGTGCTTGACATGTCCCCATTGCCTGTGGGATCAGTACCAGTATATCAGGCAGCAATAGAAAGTATCCGCAGAGACGGTTCAGTAGTATACATGGACGAAGATGACCTCTTCAATACAATTGAAAAACAGGCAAAAGACGGTATTGACTTCATGGCTGTTCACAGCAGTATCAACATTGAAACATTAACCAGACTCAAAAGGCAAGGCCGTGTAACCGGACTCGTATCCCGTGGAGGATCATTCATGTCCGGATGGATTGTGGAAAACGAAAAGGAAAACCCATTGTATGCAAACTTCGACTATGTTCTCGAAATCGCCAAAGAGCATGATGTGGTACTGTCACTGGCTAACGGTATGAGAGCAGGGTCCATTGCTGACTCAACAGACAGGGCACAAATACAAGAATTGATCATTTTAGGAGAGCTAATCGACAGGTCCCGTGAAGCTGGAGTGCAATGTATGATTGAAGGACCGGGACACATTCCAATCAATGAAATCCCAACCAACGTAATGATTCAAAAGAAAATGTGTTCAAACGCACCATTTTACATGCTCGGACCTATCGTATGTGACGTTGCACCTGGTTATGACCACATCGTATCCGCAATCGGAGCGGCATCCTCCGCTAAAGCAGGAGCGGATTTCATTTGTTACGTTACCCCTGCAGAACACCTCGCATTACCTAATCCTGAAGACGTGAAAGAGGGAGTAATTGCAACCAAAATAGGAGCATATGCAGGTGACCTTGCAACCGGACAAATCGACGGTTCACAGGACCTTAAAATGGCAGAAGCTCGTAAAAGACTTGACTGGGAAGCACAATATGAATGTGCAATGTTTCCGGAAGCTGCACGTGCAAAAAGAGACCAAAGACCTCCTGAAGAGGAAGACACATGTACCATGTGCGGTAACTTCTGTGCGGTAAAAATCGTTAACGAATGGTTGGACCAATCCGACTCAGATTTAATCAAATAGTTTTTTAATTTTGGCTGGGGAGACTTAATCTCGCCAGCACCCCCACTTATTTTTTTAAAAAATCTTCATAGATGAAAATTTTTAATCAAACTTCATTCAAATAAAAACATATATATTTTACAATATTGAAATATAATTATAACATTGATATTTATCATGTTAAAATTAAAAGGTGAAAAAATGAAGAAAATTTTAATGATTGGAGTAGCTTTACTCGCAATTTGTATTACCGTAAGCGCAGTAAGTGCAGAAGGTTGGAGTTTTGACTTCTCCTCCAGTGACAGCAGCAATTCTGATGGAGGACAAATGAAATTAGAAAATGGAAAATTAAACTTACAGGGTATTGACTTTACCATCCCTGACGGATACAAAGAAAACGAAAGTGCACAAAAATTAGCTGAAAAAGCTGATGATCCAAAAGATGCAAAATACTCAGTATGCTCATTCATCAATGGAGATAAAGAAATCATTACAAAAGTATACTTCTCAGACGATACCCAATACAATAGTTTAACTCCTGAAGACGACACTTCTGTTGAAAAAACAATGGCTGGAATCGAAGGAATTTACTTCGAAAACAAATATAATGACAACACTCCAACATTCGAATTCATCAAAGACGGTAAAATCGTTGAAGTTAACGGACCGGATGATGCAACTATCGAATCCGTAATCAAATAGTTGAACTACCTCGACTTTGTAGAAGTCGAGGATTCCTAGATTTGTTTTTTTGTGCCACTTGTTTATTTGGCGTTTTCTAGGCTATTCCCGTAGTCCCACCGGTTCAAAATATTA
>NZ_CADAJR010000046.1 GCF_902788255.1 uncultured Methanobrevibacter sp. | reverse complement strand
AAACGAGGCGTTTTAAAACGAATCTATCGCAGAGATCTCATTTGGAATGACAATCGCAAAAAGGATTTTGAAAATCAACAAAGTTTTTGAAAGAGTCACATTTTACAAAAGCATACTCTTATATACTACATAATAAATATAATTAATTAGGATTCTAAATATCGATAAATATATACGATTTACCACCACACACCCCAAATCGTATGAAACACTTTAGAACGGGCAGCTGTCAAGGGGATGGTGAAAGCCTGATTCAATTACCGATATATTCTATAGGATCCATGGTATTGATGGTTTCTCACCACCACAAACCCGGAAGCCATCAATATCTTAATATGGTGGGAAATCCTTACCGAAAACTTTTTCTGCATATAAAATTGCCAAATCAACCTGTGAGCGGTAGCTTTTAAGCATTTCACTTTCAAAATGTTCACGTGAAGGTGAACGCAAAATCAGCTTCAGCAAATCCTCATATGTTTTAACGGCACTATTTTTATCAAAATTATATTCCCTGACAAGTTCAGGAGTCAGCTTTTCAAGGCATGGAAACTCCAGAGTCTTGCATACTGTTTCTGTTGAAAAATAGGTCATTCGAATCAGAGGAGATACGGATGATACCAGAACATGATTTCCAAGCTCTATCAAAGGTGGAATTCCTGTTTTCTTGTATCGCTCCATTGAAGTGAGCTTTTCGTAGTTTTTGAGATTGAAGCAGTGAAGCTCGGTGTAAAAGTCGGGCTCGAAGTATTCAATCAAATCCAGAATCTTACGGCCAGTCTCGGATTCGTAATACTCCTTTTTTATGGTTGAAATATACGGTGTTTTATCAAAATTGTAAAAATAGAATTGTCCACAGGACAGGTCCTCTTCGCTAATCCTTTCAAGGAATTTGCGTGAAGTGACACCCTCATTTCCGTGGACACCTCCAACGAAGAGTTTGGTTGGCCCTTCTCCGTTGTCAATGTATCTGAAATAGGACATAAAAAAATAAATTAAAAGGAACTTATGTTCCTTCCTGCCAGTTGGCCATGTAAGCTTTCTGTTTGTCGGTCAATGAGTCGATTTCAATGCCCATAGCTTTGAGTTTCATGCTTGCAACATTGTAGTCGATTTCATCAGGTGCCTTGGTTACGCCTACAGGCAAATCGTTTTCAAGGATGTGTTTGGCGGATAATGCCTGAACTGCAAAACTCATGTCCATGATTTCTGCAGGGTGTCCCTGTCCACGTGCAGCTGAAAGGTTGACCAAACGACCGTCAGCCAAGAGATAAATCTTACGACCGTCTTTGGTGGTGAATTCCTCAATACTTTCACGTACCTCTTTGACTTCGGTTGAGATAGCCTCAAGGTCAGGCCTGTTGATTTCAACATTGAAGTGTCCGGAGTTTGCAAGCATACATCCGTCTTTCATGTATTTGAAATCATCACCGCAGATAATGTCAGCGTTACCGGTTACGGTGATAATCAAATCAGCCTGTTTTACAGCTTCACGGATGGTCATTACACGGTATCCGTCCATTCTTGCTTCAAGTGCACGGATTGGGTCGACTTCGGTTACGATTACATCGGCACCAAGACCTGCAGCACGAAGTGCAAGTCCTCTTCCACACCAGCCGTATCCGCAGACGACTACGGTTTTTCCGGCAATTACCATGTTGGTTGTACCCATTATAGCATCGAAACTGGATTGACCGGTACCGTAACGGTTGTCGAATAAATATTTTGTATAAGCGTCATTTACAGCAATTACCGGGAATTTCAATGCGCCGTCGGCATGCATTGCCTGAAGTCTGTGTACACCAGTGGTGGTTTCTTCACATGCCCCCTTGATATGGGAGAGCAATTCTTTTCTTTCATTGTGAAGAACCATAATCATGTCAGCTCCGTCGTCAATGATTATGTCAGGTTTGTGATCAAGAACCATGTTGATTGTCTGGTAGTATTCCTCATCATCCTGTTCCCTCCATCCGTAGACGTTCAATCCTAAATCTGCTGCTCCTGCAACAGCGTCATCATGGGTGGATAAAGGGTTACATCCGGTCATTGCAACTTCAGCCCCACCGGCCATAAGGGTCAAACCTAAGTTAATGGTTTTAGGTTCCAGGTGGAGACAGGACCCGATAGTAATGCCTTTGAATGGTTGAGTTTCTAAATATTCTTGCTTGATGTGTTCCAAAACAGGCATGTGTTTTTGAACCCATTCGATTTTTCTTACACCTTCAGGTGCAAGTGACATGTCTTTAACTTTACTCATAATATCATCTTAAAAATTTAGTAATAATTAAATCTTTAATTTAAGAGTTATTAAATATAACTTTTTTTTGAGAATTGACATGCTATTGAAAAAATCAATTTATTTTTTAAATATAATAACAACTTCACTAAAATTTCCCAAAAAAACAAAAACTTTAAATGTAATGATTAAAATATATATATTTGTTAGATGCCGGGGTGGCTCAGCTGGTTAGAGCGCACGGCTCATAGGGTAATAAAGCAGTGCTCTAGCTTATTCCTGGGATACCGTGAGATCGCGGGTTCGAATCCCGCCCCCGGCATCCTAAATCCCAGGAATATATCCATCTAAAACTATTTTTACAAACACTTTTTTTCAAATCATAACAATTTTATAGCTTATTTTACAAAATAAGATTGAGGATTTGAAATGATATACAATACACTTGGAAAAACAGGTTTAGAAGTTTCAAGATTGGGTTTTGGATTAATGAGACTTCCAACCAAAGCCAACAATGCGGATATTGACAAGGTTGAAGCGACCAAGATGCTTGATTATGCAATTGAAAATGGAGTCAACATTTTCGATACCGCTTTTTCGTACCATTCCGAAGTACTGGGAAACAATGGAGAAAGTGAAAACTTCCTTGGTGAATATTTCAGTGAAAACACCCTAAGGGACGAGATTCTCCTTCAGACAAAATCACCTTCATGGGCAATTGAGAAGTTTGAGGATTTTGACTATTATCTTGACGAACAGCTGAAAAAGCTCCAGACTGACTACATTGACCTCTACCTTCTGCATTCCCTCACCGTCCCTGACTGGGAGAAGGTAAGGGATTTGAACGTCATGGATTTCCTTGACGATGCCCTTTCAAGTGGAAAAATAAAACATGTAGGTTTTTCATCCCATATCGAGGTCGACTATGTAATCGAGATTATTGACGAGTATCCGAAATTCGAAGTTGCCCTCACACAGCTGAACTACCTTGACGAGTATTACCAGTCAGGAGTCATGGGAACCAATTACCTGAAGCAGGTGAATATGGGAAGCATGATCATGGAACCTCTCAGAGGAGGAAGACTTGTCAACAACATTCCCGACGAGGTAAACAAGATTTGGGATATGGCAGAAGTCAAAAGGACTCCGGTCGAATGGGGTCTGCAGTACCTCTGGAACCGTGACGATGTGGATTGCGTCTTCAGCGGAATGACCACCCTTGAACAGGTAAAGGACAACGTCAGGATTGCATCAACAGAGGACGTTATTTCAGAATATGACCAGGAGATAATCCGTGAGGTCGCACGTACCTACAGGACATTTTTGGGAAACAACTGTAGCCGCTGCGGCTACTGCATGCCGTGTCCGCATGGTGTGGACATCATAAACTGCCTTACCGAATACAATATCGCACACATGATGGGCGATCCGAAGGCAAGCGCGATGCAGTATTTCTCCCTCATCGATGACGATTCAAGGGCGGACAGCTGTGTGGACTGTAAGGAATGCATTCCGTTCTGTACCCAAATGATTGATATTCCGGCCGAACTCCAGAAGGTTTACGAGTATTTCGGCAGTGACTTTGACCATTTCTGATTTGACTTTTTACAAACGAGTCAAATTTTTTATTCATTTTTATATAGTTTTGAACAAACCACCACATTTTTTAAAATTTTTATGAACTATTTTTATAAAAAAAATTAAAACTTATGCATTAATATATCAAAAATTACAGAAATATCCGTATATATAAAACTTTATATATTACGAATTGGAAATATATCTTTAATAGGAAGAGATTTTCCGACTATTTAAGTTATCGGAGCTTGATTTTAATGAGTGATATCCCAGAAGAAAAGATAGAAAGAATAACAGAAAAGATGAGAGAAGACAATATCAAATTTATCCGTTTACAATTCGTCGACATCAACGGTTCTGTAAAAAATATTGTTATTCCATTCAACGGAAAGGACAACATGAATGAACTGTTCAATGAAGGAATGTTGTTTGACGGTTCATCAATAGCAGGATTCGTTGGAATTAACGACAGTGACCTTGTTCTCAAACCAGACATTGACACATACTCCAGATTATCATGGAGACCTGAAGAGTCCGCAACATGCAGATTCATCTGTGACGTATGGACCCCTGAAAACAAGCCGTTTGCAGGAGACCCAAGGGGAGTTCTTAAAAAATCCCTAAAACACATTGCAGATATGGGACTTCAGTACAACATCGGACCTGAACCTGAATTCTTCATTGTGGACATAGATGAAAACGGATACCCTCTACCATACGATGAAGCCGGATACTTTGATGTTGAACCGCTGGACAAAGGACCAGACTTCAGACGTGAACTGACACTTAACCTTGAAGACCTTGACTTTGAAGTTGAAGCTTCCCACCACGAAGTGGCACCGGGTCAAAACGAAATCGCATTCAAGTTCAAGGACGCACTTAAGACTGCTGATGCAGTAATCACATTCAAACAGGCTATCAAGGCAATTGTAGACAATATGGCTACATTCGACCAGATGGACTACAGGGTAACATTCATGCCTAAACCGTTCTTCGGCGTGAGCGGAAGTGGAATGCACTGTCACCAGTCAGTGTTCAAGGGAGACAGAAACCTGTTTTCAGACCCTGATTCAGAAAGCGGACTATCACAGGACGCACTTCACTTCATGGGAGGACTGCTCAAACACGCACGTGCAGTAACAGCAATCACAAACCCTATCGTCAACTCATACAAACGTCTGGTTCCAGGATACGAAGCTCCAGTATACATGGCATACGGTCTTAGAAACAGATCTGCCCTAATCAGAGTTCCTGCAGCACGTGGAAAGGCTACCCGTATCGAATACAGGTCACCTGACCCTGCATGTAACCCTTACCTTGCATTTACAGTAATGCTTGAGGCAGGTATTGACGGTATCGTCAACAAGATTGACCCAGGAGACCCTGTAGAGGACGACATCTACAGCATGAGCGAAGAGGAAAGGGAAAGAAGAGGAATTGAAGTATTGCCAACCAGTCTATGGGAAGCTTACCATTCCCTTGAAGAGGACCCTCTCATATTAAACGCACTCGGACCTCATGTAAGTGAAAAATTCCTCGAACTCAAATATCAGGAATGGGACGAATACCGTGTTCAGGTATTCGGATACGAACAAAGAAAGTATTTAGACATCTAGTCTAAATATTAATTTTATTTTTTTAGGGGCTTTTTATGACCGAATCAGAACACAGAATGATTGAAATTCTAAGGGTGCTTACAAAACAGGACAAGCCAACCGGTTCCAAGGTAATAGCCGATGAGTTAAAGGAGAAGGGATTCAACCTTGGTGAACGTGCCGTTAGATACCATATGCAAATTCTTGATGAGAAGGGATATACGGAAAAGAAAGGATATTCCGGTAGAGTCATCACGGATTTGGGTCGTGAAAAGCTTGAGAAGGGATTGATTTATGACCAGGTTGATTTTATCTATTCAAAATTTGAAGAAATGATTTATTTGACTGACTTCCGATATAGGCAGCAAAAGGGAAATGTCGTTGTCAACACTTCAACCATTTATAACAAAGAATCAATCAATATAATGAAAGAAATTTTTACAAGCGGTCTTTCTGTTAGTCCTTACGTTAATATAAATGAAGATGAAGACACAGGTGAAATCGAAGTCACAACTATATGCGGAACAACAATCGACGGGGTGCTTCTCAATGAGGGAATAGCCTCACAACCGCAATATGGGGGACTCCTAAAAATTGAAGATTTCAAGCCGGTGCACTTCACCGAACTGATATCCTACAAAAAGACTTCAATCACCCCATTGGATGCCTTTGCAAACTCCAACCTGACCTCAGTGCTGGATGCCATTAACACAGGAAGCGGATTGGTCCCGGCAAACTTCAGACTGATTCCGGGAATCGCAAAGGAAAGGACCGTGAACATAATCGAGGAACTTGACAGGATTGGAATAGGCGGAGTTATCGGAATCTCCGAAGAGGGAAAGGACCTTTTGGGCCTTCCGGTTCCTGACGGAATGATTGGAATTGCAATCATTGGCGGAATAACCCCATTCTGTGCAATCAAGGAAATGGGTGAAAAGATAGACCTCAAAATAGCTGAAGAGATAAGGGATTTCGCCACATTAAGTCCGATAACATCACAAATCAACTCACCTCTGCAGGCACCAACAGCCCAGAAAGTGCCGAAAATACCATTCATACTATCAAAATCTTGGAATCTAATCCAGCAGGTTGATTTCGATATAGAAAAACAGAAGGGAAACATAATAGCCAATGTGTCCTACCTCAACAGGGACGATCTGGATGATGCAATGGAGATTATGGAGGATGCATACAACAACAATCCGAAATACATAAATCCATACTATAAGATAATTCCGCATCCGGAAAATGACGAAAAGGTAGGTATAGCAACAATCTGCAGTTTGAGCATTGACGGAATCCTTATAAAGAATGGAATAATGAGCAATCCGAAATTCAGCGGACTTCTGAAGCTGACCGAACCGCCACTCTTTATTGACATGATCTCATATAACGGAACAACACTGGACCCTCATAAAATCTTTCTGTCAAAAGATATGACCTCAATATCAAATGCCGACGGTCCAAACAAGATATTGGCAAGTGTAAAGGAAATTCCATACATCACAAGGGACCATGCTGTGGAAATATTGAACATACTGAACAACATAGGATTTTCAATATATAAAATAGGTAAACCAAGGGAACTTGTATACAACTCCAAGGTTGACAACTATAATTTTGGAGTCATCACCGGCGGTGGTCTGAACTCAATCGGTGCAATTAAAGAACAGGGAATAGACCTTGAAATTAAGGCCGTTGAAAAATTAGTTAAATTTGAAAAAATGGATAGACTGTAGTTAAACTACATCTACCTCAACACTTTCACCATCTTTTGGATAATGGATAAATTCAATAATGTCATCCTGGACTTCCAGTACATCTACTTCTATTGTAGCACCCAGTTCACTTTCATCAAGGGAAATCATCAATTTGAATCCAGGTTTGCCGAAATATTCTGAAAAGTCAACGTTTATGATCTCACCTTCAGCATAAATCCTGTTGTATGAAAGTTCTATTCTGTCATGCATTTTTACATTTTCTCTTAGGTACTCTACTGCTTGAGGTGTAGTTAATTCTAAAGTTTTCATGATACTCCCTCCTATATATTAAAGTATGTCTTTTAACATATAAATGTTTGTATCAATACGAACAAAAAAAATAATGAATAAAAAAAAGTTGAACTATAAAAGTTCAATGACTATTTCCTTACCGTCGTGAACATGGCGCATTTCAAGCAAATCCTCACCGATTTCATTAAAATCGACTTCAATGGATTGATTTAGGATTTCACCTGTTAACTGCAAACCAACTCTGAGACCTTCTCCAGTGACTTCATCCTCTTCTGTAATACCTAAAACTTCACCCGGAGCAAAGATACGATTGTAGGAAATTTCCAGAATATCAGTAACTTCAACATTGTTCCTGACATATTCAATAGCTTCTTCCAAGGTCATTTGTACTTCTTCTACCATAATAATCGCCTGTTTTAAAAAAAAGAAAAAAGAGAGAGGAATTATAAATTCCTGTATTCTCTGATTGAAGTATATTCGTCGTCTAATTCGCCGTATTCAGCTAATTTTTCTTTGTTAGCTTCAGCGCCTAAGTAAAGGTTACCTTTACCGTTAAGACCAATATCTCCAGTATATTTAATGTATTTACCTTCGAAAGTAATACCTTCTACTTCAGGATCTACTACGACACCGTCGAGAACAAATCCTTCGAGTAATCTACCGAGGAATCCATGAATGATGATATTACCGTTTTTCATTTGTCCACCAGGCCAACGGTTTACGTCACCGTCAATTTCAATGATACCTTTGGTCATGTGAATACCAGCTAAGATATCACAGTTACCTTTAACGTGGATTTTTCCACCGGTTAAACATTCACCACATTGTTTTCCAGCGTTACCGCCAACAACGATTTCTCCTCCGGTCATACCTCTCCATTCACCAATGTAAGAAGCACCAGTGAATTCTTTGGTATTTCCTTCAATTTCAAGGTATCCACCAGACATTTCTCTACCAGCGTGAGCTGCTGCGTTACCTTTAACGAGAATGGATCCACCGGACATTTCTGCACCTACGTGTAAATCTACACTACCGTTACAGACGATGTTTCCACCGCTCATTTTACAACCGATGTATTTTACTCTGTTTAAGTCACCGTTTAAAATCATTTCTACTTCATCAGGTCCTGCTGCTTCTCCTTCAACGGTTACATTGAAGTAGTCAGTTAATGGGAATCTTGAGTTTCCGATTGGGACTTGATATTTAGCAAAATCAGCTTCAGTCCAGGAGAAAATTTCATCTGGAATTAATTCATCGAATTCTAAAGCGATTGAAGAAGTTTTTATTTGATCAAATGTTATTGTTTTCAAATTAAACACCCCTATTTACCATCTACATCTACAACAATTGGGTTTGATACATAGTGGTCGTGTACTGGGTAGTTTTCCCATTTAACTGAGTAGTATTGGGTGAAGAACGGCATAATGTTGTCGATAACTTTTTGCTCGTTTTGTTCCCATCCTTTTACGTTAACCCAAATGTTTTGACTTTCTTTAACTTTTACAATTTCTTTGTCTTTTACTAAGATTTGACCATCTTTAATTGTGTATTGAGCTACGTCGAAACCTTTTTCGATGTCAGCAGCTTGTTTGGATGGGTCAATATCATTAGGATTTATGTCGTATACAGCAATGTCTGCTCTGTATCCAGGAGTAAGTGCACCTCTGTCGGTGAATCCGTAGATTTTAGCAGGAGCAGCTCTTGTAATAGTTGCAATATCGTAGAAATCGTATTCTCTTTCAAGAGTTGGGAGTAAAGTTCTTTTGTGTACCCATTTGTGAACTTCATTGTCGCACATTTCTTGTCTTCTTTCGTTACTCATTAACCAGGAAATGATTCTAGGATATCTGGTAAATGGACCTGCGTTAGGGTGGTCAGTGGTTAAACATACTCTCCATGGGTCTTCAATTAACAAGAATAATTCAAGACCAATAGCCCATTGTAAGGTACTGACAGGGCTTTTCTTGGAGTAAATACATGGAATGATACCTGCTGCAGTTTCACATTCAATATCCTTGTTGGTCCATTTAAGACCGGATAATTTGAATAAGTCGTATTCCATAGGAGCGTCTGCAGTCATGGTAGTGGTTTCGTCGAAAGTTACCTGACCGATATCACAGGTTAAGTTGTCAGCTTTGTTGAAGTGTTTAGCGACTTCTTCAGCACCGGAAGTTACATCTTTCCAGCTGTTTCCTAAGTAGGAGTGGAACTGTAAGTGAGTTAAGTGCATAACTTGGTCTCTGACTTCTGCTGCGCCTTTACCTTTTTTGATTCCTTTAACAGCATCCATGGTTTCGATTGTGGTTGGTACGTTACCAGGGTGTCCTAAGTCGTTAGGGTGAATGTGGATAGAGTGAGGTAAGTTTAACATTTCGTTAGCTTTTGCGAGTGCAATAATAACTTCTTTGGAAGTTACGTCAAAGTAAGGAGCTTTGTCGTTTACACCGTGTACGTTCATACCCCATCCCCATGCTTCACTTCCACATGGGTTTACGATTTTGATACCGTAACCTTTGGATATTTTTAACCATGCAGATACGAATGCTGCAATGTCTTCAATATTATTATCTTTTGCGTATTCCATTACGAACCAGTTGTTACCGAATAATGGTAAAGCTGGAATATCTAATTGTGGGAATAGTTGCGATTTCTTCGTGAGTGTGTTTTGCTTCAAGAGGAGGCATAGCTGCTTCTACAACAGTACCGTAACCTAATCTTGAGTATCTGTAACCGGTTGCAGGACAACTTGGAATGGAGAAACCAGATTCTGATCTTAATACTTTAGTTTTTTGAGTAACACCTCTTCTGGAATCTTCAGGTCTGTATAATCTTCCTACTACTAATTTAGGACCTGCAACGTGTGCGTGAGGGTCAACACCAGCTGGCATGACTATTTTATCGGTAACGTCTAAGACTTTAGCATCAGCGGAAACACTATCTACAATAATACCATCTTTGAACATTACGTCCATCTTTTCCCCGTTGACTTCGTTAGCAGGGTCGTAGACAATACCGTTTTTAAGAATATATTCCATTATATCACCTTTATAGTGCATTTGGATTTGGCACATATTTTGGAGCTACGTTTGGCTCTTCTCTGAGTTTCATTACTCTTTCTTTCAATTCACGGACAATCCATTCGTCGTCACGACAGGTTTCTGGTTTGTCGATTGCTTTTTTCATGTAGATAGGAACTCCATCCATACGATAACTGGTACCAGCACATTCTACAGCAATGAATGAACCTGGTAATACAACATCAGCAAGTTCGGTAGATGGTCCCCAGTGAATATCGATTTGAATAACAGGAATGTTAGCTAAGTGTTGGTTTGCTCCGTTAGGGAAGTGAGCACCAGGGTCAGCTGCAATAACCATGAAACAGTCTGGTTCTTTCCTTACTAATAAATCGATAGTGTTGGTTTCACCCATCATATATCTTGGGTAACCTCTAGCATAGTCTACACCGAAAGCGAATCCACATTCGAATGCCATGAAAATGTTGAATCCGTTTACGTTAAAGTGACCTCTCATTGGAGTAAGACCCCATTTACTGTATTTGTTTAAGTCTTGAACCATTTTAATAGCAATATCAATGTTTCTTTGTTTTGATAATGTGTGGGTTAAACCTAAACCGAAGAAGAGAACACCGAATTCTGCGTTTTTCATTTCTTCTGCTAATTCGTAAATGTCTTCTTTAGGAATACCGGAAATTACGTCTTGGTATAATTCTTTTCCTCTGAGAACTGCTCTAATAGCGTTGTAGAAACCGTAGTCTCCGTTTTGTTCAAATCCAATCCATTTGTCTGAACATTTAGCGGTATCGGAGAATTTAGGGTCCATGGTAACAACGGTTCTGTCGAATCTTCCTCTTTGTCTGAAGTATCCACGACAGAAAGCAGCGTATCTTGCTAAGTGTCTTGGGTGAGAGTTCATAGCGTTACTTCCAGAATAAACAATCATGTCTGCTCTGTTTTGAACTTCCCCTAAAGTTTGAATAGGGTAACCTGCGTTTTGCACAGCTTGGAGAGAAGGTCCGTGACAGATAGTAGCTTGGTTATCTAATACTGCACCGATGTATTCACCTAATGCTACTCCTTCTTTCATACATTCAGTTGAAGTTTCAGACCAACCGTAGAATACTGGTCTTACGGAATTAGCGATGTATTCAGCAGCTTTGTCTAAAGCGGTATCCCAGTCAACTTCTTTGAGTTCTCCGTTTTCATCCCTAATCATTGGAACAAGTAATCTTTGATCCATATCTTCCATAATTTTACTTGCCCCTAATCTGCATGCGTGTCTTACAGCAACTACGTGACCGTCTTTAACTAAGTAGTCTAAGTCGTCACAGTTACAACCACAGAACGCACAGGTACAATTTTCAACAATGTGATCATAATCAGTTACAGGTGGTTCATAAGTCATGGTCAATCAACTCCTCCCATTTACGTCCGTGATAAACAGGTAATTCACCTAAAGATTCCATGTTTTCAACAACATCGTCATCTTCTTCATCAACGTATTTTTTGTATACCCATCTCATTAAGTCTGCCATGAGTAATACTTTTCTGTCGGTTTTTTCGACAGTACATCTGATTCCTTTGTAGGTTGGGTCAGAACAGCAGTAAGTGTCGTGACTTACAATAGTGTTAGCCCATGGTCCTTTACAAATGAATACAGTTCCTTCGTGAGGTGCATCTCTTGATACTGCACAGTTTACTACAACTTCACCGAAATCGGTTTTTACAAGTACGGTATCCCAGTTGTTTACACCTAATTTTGCCATATCTCTTGGATCCATGTAGCAGGTACCAGAAGCGTTTTTGTATTCTTCTTTTAAGGTGGATCCTCTTTTTTTACAAGCACCTTGGTAGATGTCGGAACCGGTGTTTAACATACATTTTAATACATCGGTTGTTCCTTCACCAGTAATTTTTACATCAGGCACTACAGGTTTTTCTAAATAAGTATTAGCATAATGCATAAATTAATCCCCCTATTCTAACCATATAGCATTTACTGGGCAAAACATTTGACATGTTCCACATTCTTCACATTTTTCAGGACTGAAAAGTTTGATGAATCCGTTTTCTACCATCATAATAACTTCTTCAGTCTTTGCACCGTTACCACCAGCATTTTCTGGACTGATAGCAGCATTAACAGGACATGCGATTACACAAATCCCGCATCCTAAACAATTATCTTGATTAACTTTAAGTTCCATCGAATCACCTAATCTTTAATTGCGTCTAAAGCTTCTTTCCAGGTAGTTGAGTTAATAGGTGTGTGATCGATTTCAGTTCTGGTTACAGTAATTGCACCGTTAGGACATGCTTTTGCACATGCTTTACATTTTACACAGTAGTCACCGTTTGCAATAACGTGTTCCATTCTGGAACCAGAACCGGATGATACTGGGAATGCTAAAGCATTACAACCACAAATATCAACACAAGCTCCACAAGCTTGACATTTATCATCGTCAATTTCGATTGTACCTTGGAATGGTTTTTTGTGTTTTGCTGCGTCAGTTGGACATACTCCTTCACACCAGCCACAGAATACACAGAGTTCTGAGTCAATGATGGAGTTTCCTTTTACTACAGCTTTTGCAGGATCTAAGTCGTATTCTCCATAGCTGCATGATCTACATACTGCTTTGATAGCGTTGGTAGGACAAGCTTTTTTACATACTAAACAGTAAACACATGCATCTTTGTCGATAACGATTGATTCTTTACCAGTTTCTTTATCAACGACAATTGCTTCTGCAGGACATAATTCTTCACATACGCCACAGTAAATACATTCATCATCGTCAACTTGGATTTCACCAGTTACTAAGTCTGCACGGTCTGGTAAAACTCTTTCAATGACAATAGCGTCACGTGGACATGCGATTTCACATCTTTTACAGTAAATACATTCATCATCATCGATTTCTGAGAAAGCGTTGTAATGAGGGTATGCATCAATTTCTTTGATAGGTGTGCCGTCAATAGTTAATACTAATGCATCAACAGGACATAATCCGGAGCACATACCACATAATACACATTTACTTTCGTCAATGCTTATTCTTTGAACATCAAAGTCATCTTTGAAGTTTTGAGCGATCTTTTCGTGACCACTGAAGTATACGTCGTTAGAGATTCTGTGACGTGCGTCTACAGCAATTGCGTTTAAGGTAATTGCTTCGACAGGACAAGTAGATTCACAAATCCCACAACCTAAACATACATGGTCGTTGAAAGACAAGTTTCTGACTTCTTCAGCAGATCTTGTAATGTCAAAGTTGTTGTCTTTAACCTCTTTTAAATTTCTAATCATATTCAATCTCCAAAATTTTTATAGAATTAGTTGGGCAATCGTCGCTACAAAGCTCGCAGCCACAACATTGTATGGAGTCTGCATGCGCTTGCAATGATTCTAATTTAATAGCTTTCATTGTACATGCATTTACACATAAGCCGCAACCAATACAGGAATCTTCTATAATTACTTCGAAATCTCTTTCTCTGCAAATATTCACAATTTTTCGACTCTGTTCTGGTTCGTCAAATATTGCCTCGGCCATTTTCAAGAAATCCGGGGGTGACAACTCGGTTATTGTCCTTGCAACGTCAATGGAGTTCCAAGAGAGGTTTCTGCCATTCAGATAGTGTGATATGGTAGACCTGTCAACACCAAGCTGGTCAGCAATTTCTTGATGACTTGCCCCTGCATCTTTCAACTTGACCGCAGCCAAATATTTCAGACCAGATGCAATATGTTTCGGCATTTGAAAACCACCAATGTGTAATGATATAAAATATATTTACTTATATAAATATAGTTGTCTACTAGAATTAAGTCGAAAGCCTTAAATATAACTGTGGGAATACTACACATTAAGACTTAAAGATATCAAGTATAAGAAGTTTAAATTAGATATAACCTATTTTATGAAGATTATATTAGAATATAAAAAAACAAATTGGATTATTTAAATAATAATATGATTACAATTGATATCTACTGAAATTATTACGAAAATTGATTGAAATTTGTAATAAAAAATTACCTTAAAAGTATTACAAAATCATGAAAAATCAGGTAAAATTTTTAGGTTAACCTAAATTGTGTAGTAACTACACATGAAAATCTGAAAACCTCATGAAAATTGAGAAATCCCTAAAAAACAGAACAATAATCAAGATTTCATGCACCATCAAGATTTTTGAAAT
Source organism: uncultured Methanobrevibacter sp. (assembly GCF_902788255.1). Taxonomy (NCBI): domain Archaea; kingdom Methanobacteriati; phylum Methanobacteriota; class Methanobacteria; order Methanobacteriales; family Methanobacteriaceae; genus Methanobrevibacter; species uncultured Methanobrevibacter sp. Next base: position 3,006 of record NZ_CADAJR010000046.1, on the reverse strand, counting down.
TCATAAAAATTCACCGAAAAAACAAGAATTTTTCAATTTTTCCAAATACGAATAATGTAAGAAATACATGCCAATTCATCAAAATGTGTAGTAACTACACATTATTCAATTAGAAATTTTTAATTAATACGAATAATATATAATATATACAAAGGGAGATTATGAAATGAAAATTGTATCTATAGTTGGTAAAAAAAATACGGGAAAGACTTCACTGACAATAAAAGTTATTGAAGAACTGAAAAAAAGAGGCTATAATGTGGCCTCAATCAAGCACTCTCACCATTCTATAGAAATGGATAAGGAAAACACCGACACCTGGAGACACAAACAGGCCGGTGCAAATCTGGTTGTAGGAGTTGGATCAACAACATTCTTCAACTCCAGAAGCGAAATGGACCTTAACCGAATCCTGTATTTGATCAAACATATGGGCGATTTTGATTTCGTGATAATCGAGGGATTCAAAAAATACAACTATCCCAAAATCATAACCTCTCCCGACGTGCGAGACGAATACACCATCGCAGAAATCGATTCATTTACAATTACTCCCGAAGGCGTAAGTGAACTTGCAGACCTTATTGAGAAAAGGGGCCATGACATTGTAGATACACTGTTTGCAAACAACTGCGGATTCAACAACGGTGAGACAATCGCTTCAGAGATAAGAAACGGCAATTTAAGTGTTGAAGATTTGGACAAGACCCACAGTTACCTCTCAATAGACGGCAAGGTGGTTGGCCTCAACCGTTTTGTAAGCAAATACCTGAAGGAAAGTGTAATAGGCGTGATAAACACCCTTAACCTTAATGATTTTGGAGTTGAGGATATCGGCAAAATCGAACTGCTCATTCCAAATGAAAACACCGCCCAAAATCCGACAGATGCAGACTGCAGCATTCAGATAAATGACAAGGGTCTTGACATCAACGCATTTACAAAAAACATCGTTTCCAATTCCGTAAAGGGAATGGTAAGCTCAATAAAAACCGAGGATGATGTCAGGCTCATCGAAGCCGAGATAACCGATATCGGGGAGAATCTGGAAAACGCAAGCATTGCACTCAAGACCAACGGACATGACGTTGAACTCAATGCCTTCACACAGGGAATACTTAAGGAGACAATATATGCAATTGTTTCATCCCTTAAAATCGATGAAGACATCCTTAAAATAACAATTAAAGTGGAAGAAAGATAATATGCTGGAAAACGTTGTAAGAGATAAATATGAAAGACCAATTCTTTCACTGAGAATCACACTGACAAACAGATGTAACGTAAACTGCCTGTACTGCCATCATGACGGCATGGTAAAGTCCAGTGAGGAGATGACAGCTGACGAACTCTACACAATCTGTAAGATTGCCAAAAAAATCGGTGTTCGCAAGATCCGTTTGTCCGGTGGGGAGCCTTTGCTTAAAAAGGACATTGTTGAAATAGTCGAAAAAATCGCAAGCCTTGACTTCAAGGACATTTCCATGACAACCAACGGAATACTTCTTGAAAAATATGCTCAGGACCTGAAGGACGCCGGCCTTGACAGGGTCAATGTCAGCCTGGATACGCTTGACCGTGAAACCTTTGAGTTCATCACCAAAAAGGACTATCTTGAGGATGCCAAGAGAGGAATCCTTAAGGCAGTTGAGGTTGGCCTTTATCCGGTTAAAATCAACATGGTCATCATGAAGGACATAAACCAGAATGAAATCGATGACATGTTCAAGTTCTGTAAGGAAAATGACATTGTTCTCCAGCTGATTGAACTGATTGAAAGTGAAAACTGTGAGGACGACAAGTTCAGTGCCGACTATCATTATAATCTCGATGAAATTGAAAAAGAGTTGGCTGATATAGCTGATGATGTTCGTGAACGTGAATTTATGCAGGGACGTAAAAAATATTACATAGACGGTGGAGAAATCGAGGTAGTCAAGCCTGTCGATAACGCTAAATTTTGCGCAAAATGCTCCAGATTGAGGATAACACCCGATGGAAAAATCAAGCCATGCCTTCTTAGAAACGACAATCTGGTCGAACTCATAACACATGTGAGAAATGGCGAAAGTGAGGAAAAACTTGAGGAAATTTTTATCAACGGAATCAACAAAAGGGAACCTTTCAATACGGAATAACCCTTATTATTTTTTAGCTGAAAATATAACATTGTTAAGTCATCATCTCAAAAAAAAGAAAAAAATAGGAAATAAGGAAGAATCCTTATAACCATTTAGCTTTGGATACGTGGTCGGTAAATGGAAGTGGGTCGTCACTGCCCATACCTGGGATGTATCCGTAGATTTCTCTAACTTTGTTGTTTACAGTACTCCATACTTTAGCTACAGGGATTTCACATGGACATACTTCGGAACATTGACCACAGTTAGTACATGCGTCAACCATGTGCACCATACGGGTTAAGTGGAAGAATGGTGCAGCAGGAGTGTATCCACCAGGTACCCATTCAGGACCTTCAGCTTCGAGACAGCAGTCTTCACAGAAACATAATGGACATGCTTCACGACAGCCGTAACATTTCATACATTTAGAGAATTCGTCTTCGTATTGGTAGAATACGTCGATGATGTCTCCGGTAGTTCCTGCGTAATCGATGTCTTTTTTAGCTTGGGATTCTTTTAACATGAAGTTGTTAATGTTTTCTCTGATTTTGACACCTTTTGGATTTGGTTCTTCGGTAGCAATTAAACCTGCTTCAATTACTTTACCTAAAACGTCAGCACCAGTTTCTGAGAATACTTCAACAAAAGTAGCTTTTCCTGCTAAAGGACCGATAACTCCCCAGTTACCTAAAGCTAAGTCAGCATTGGAAGGGATTTTGAGATTACATCTTTGACAGTTTTCTCTTCTACCCATACCTTGTTCTTCTAATTCATCGATTTTGAAAGCTTTTTCGCCGTCAGCAGTTTCCATGATGAGTTTACCTTTAGCGATTTCTTCTTTGACAACGTCTTTAGGATCTAAATCGTATACATCTCTAATCAT
>NZ_CADAJR010000045.1 GCF_902788255.1 uncultured Methanobrevibacter sp. | reverse complement strand
TTCGGATAAAGTTCTGCTTGAGCCGTATGTTTGGAAACGGACACGTACGGTTCTTAAGAGGGTGCGGACGAGCAATCGTCCAATCCTATCTAACCCCCCCTCATTTAATGCAATTCATCCACGACCTTGAAGAGGTCATGGTATTCTTGCATCATTAGATAAAGTTGATTGAAAAATATGCATAAGTGGTAGAACTTTTTCGTGAGTTTCAATATAACTATGTTCATTGACTTCATTTACAACATCATCATTAACTTCCCCAATCAGCAATGGCAAATCTGGATTATTCAACTTTTGGTTCCTTTTGATCAGCTTCATGTTGCTGTTCGCGTAACAATAATTGCTTGTCATCAAGTTTATAATAATTTAAGCATCTTATCATACAACTTTTCCAATAATGCTCAAGTAGTTACATTTGTGTCATTATTTGGTTCAGGTTGTGGCTGTGATTATAGTACATGCTCAAGATTTGTATTTTCACCAGCTCCAATTATAGATGAAAATATCTAATAACAATAGATTCTAAAAAAGTAGTGTTAAGAGAACAAAAGTTATACAACTATCACATGAGTTTTCATATATTCCTCTCCAAATAATTACATGATTAATATTTTAAATTTCAAGTCATACATAATTAGGCCAAAACAAGACTTTAAAAAAATTACATTTAATTCAAACATAAACACTGACCCCACATATCAAAAGTGGAATTAATCTCATCACCATTATCATATTGCATTAGCTAATAAGATGATGGATTAATGACTTCATTATACGATATATAATGAAGTTGTTAATTTTTAATAGTTATTACAGTACTATTTAACCCTAATACTCTTGAATAGTCAACATTGTCTGCAATTTTATTTAAAACACTTATATTATCAAATTCAAGATTATCTTTTTCCACTACTGGATTGAAATCGACACCAGTATCCTTAATTGATATTAAAATATTGTCAGCATTATTTCTAACAATTACGTCAATTGTATTAACTGTTTCATTGTTGTTGATGATGTTTACAAGCATCTCTTCAATAGCTAAACTGACTATTGCTGCAGATTTATTGTCTGATAAATAATTCTGAACATTTTGTGCCAATTCCACAGCATCTTTTACATTACCATTAATTGTATGTTCAAATACTTTTTCATCATCATTGTGCTTGTTGATAAAGAATCCTGAATATTCACCCTCTGTTTTTTTATGGATATATTTTGAATAAGCAAAGATGAACAGTATTGTTAATGCTTCAGCGATTGCAAATGAAATCCAAATACCGTTTCCTGCAAATGGAATGGACAATATGCATGCAAGCCCAATAGGCAAGACCAAACCTTCAAGCAGGGAAATAATAGTGGATAATTTATTTTTCTGAATTGCCTGAGCATAAAAAGTATATAAAAATGTAATGGCTGTTCCCACATAACTTATTGCAAATATTCGCAGAGCATTCAATACAACAGGAACATCTGCAGGATTTTTAACACTGTACAGGAACAATAACGCCCGAGGATACACAATAAATAACAAAGATAAAGCCAAACTTGCAATTACAACAATTTTTAAAGACCTGTGAATAATGTAATTAACTCCAGAATAGTCTTCTTCTTTAAAGTAAACAGACACTATTGGAGACATTGTCTGAGCAGTTCCTATTAAAAATATATATAATATGAACAGGCTATTATAGCAGATACCGAATGCCACAATACCGGATTTTCCAACATATATTCCAACTAAAAAGTTTATTACAAGCAATTTTAAAGTTAAGTATAACTGTGTTGAAGAAGATGAAAATCCGGAAGTTGCAATTTTTTTAAGGAAAGCGAAGAATTTGCCTAATTTTAATTTAATAAATTCCAATGTACGGTCCTTTTTAAAAAAGTAATATGAAATTAAAACTGATCCAACAAGATAACCTGTTGAAGTAGCCAATGCTGCTCCTGAAAGTCCTAAATGGAAATATGAAATATAAATTACATCAAAACATATATTAACAATATTTGCAATCAATATTGCCCTGAACGGTAGTGACGGCATACCATCTGCCCTTATAAAGTATGATAAACTCATCATATAACATAAAAACGGCATTCCAATAATTAATGAATTGAAATATGAAGTTACCTCAGGAATCAGTTCGGGCTGGGAGGAACATAAAAACTGTGTAATACTGCCTGAAAATATCAAACCGAATATCGAAATCAGTATTCCAATTACTAAAAGTGAAATAATGGATGTTGAAAAATATGAATTACTCTTTTCATCATCAAATTCTGCCTTTGCAACAGAACAAAGTACACTACCACCCAATCCAATCATCCAATAGATTAGATTGACAAAAGTAATCACAGGAGCTACAATCTGAATTGGTGCAAGATTAGATGCACCAATTAAAAAGCTCACTATCAAACCATCCACAAATAAACAGATATTTCCTGCCATTGAAGTAAATAATGTCGGGAGGAAAAATTCACTGAATTTACTCCTCAATAATTCATAATTTCTTTCATACATCATTAATCCCCTTAAATACTAAAGAAGTCCAGATCATCCAAATATTTCACAAAGTTATAGACATACTCTTCAGACACATACGGCCATTTAATTCCCAAACGATACAATGCCTGTACGGTATAATCATTTGATACAGGAAGCCAGATTTTTTTAACTTTACCAGAACCGATTGAAGTAATTAAACCTGAAACTCCTTCTTGTTTTGATTTATCGGCCAATGCATCATCCAATGCTTTTTGATATTCATCTTCCTCCACATATTCAATATTCAATCCCAGAGGTTTGATGATTTCAATTATATCTCCAAAACTGATACTGTGATAATCATATGGATGGAATACAGTACAATCCTTTGGAGTTTTTGACAGACTAATAATTGCTTTTGCAGTCATATCAATTGGTGAAAATTCAACATTGCCCATAATCATTGAGTAAGACATTTTTCCAATTGTAACAAATGCTTTTAAACGGTTAATGAATCCGTTTGATTCAAAGTTAATTTGGAATTCACTGTCAGAGCTTCTTGCCATCAGGTTTCCAACCCTCATGATTTTAACATCCAAATCATTCTCTACCGCAGCTTCAAGAACTGCCCTTTCTGCGAGGAATTTGGAGTTAAGATACTGATTGTCCACAGCCTGACCAATGAATAAGTCCTGCTCTGTGAACGGAACATCGACAGGAGGATAATTGTTAATACTTTCACCTGCAATACTGTAGGTTGAAACCTGAACATATTTTGCATTTTTCATTTTAGCAAACTTAAGCCCGTTTACAACACCACCAAGGTTAATGTCCTCAATGTCCGTTCCAGATGAAAAGTGTTTCACATTAGCTGCACAATTGACAATGGTATCAATGTTTACATTAATAAGTTTTTCAAAGTCTTCAAAGTTTGTAATATCCCCTTCAATAATGTGCAATCTCTCATTGAAAAGCTCTTCGTATTCATTGGAGAAATAATAGAAGAGAAGTGATTTTAATCTTTCCTCTCCGCTTAATACTTTGTTTGATCTTATGAAACAGTATACATCACCAGTTTCATTTTCCAATATTTCACGAAGAACATGAATTCCTAAAAATCCTGTAGCTCCGGTGAGTAAAATATTTCCCAAACTATCCTGAATTTCGCCATCAAGTAAGTTTTCAAGAGTGTTTTTCTTAAGTAATGAATCAATATCGGAATAATCATATGACAGTTCAGCTTTTTTCTCTTCAGACTGGTCGGATAATACCAATTCGGCCAATGCTCTTGGAGTTGGATTTGAAAATACATCCCCATAGTTCAGATTATAGTTTCTGTTTAGTGCCTCCATTGTAATTTTGGTCACTAAAAGTGAGGTTCCACCAATTTCAAAGAAATTATCTGTAGCACTTACTTCATCAAGTCCTAAGATTTCACCAAACAGGTTTGTAAAGAATGCTTCAATGTCATTTTCAGGAGCCACATATTCTGTTATTAAAACAGGTTCAGGTAAGTTTCTGAGGTCTGTTTTACCATTTGCTGTTTGAGGCATTTCATCAAGTTCCATATAAACTGTTGGAACCATATAATATACCAATTTTTCCGCAAGGGAAGCTTTTAAATCATCAATATTAATTGAGTATTCGTTTTCTCCACGGTTTTCCTCCCTGTATTCATCATGAACTGTGAAGTAGGCGCATAAATGGTCATTGCCTTTGATTTTTCTAACAACAACTGCAACGGATTTGATTCCTGGGAATTTTGAAAGTCCAACTTCAATTTCCCCAATTTCTATTCTTAAACCTCTGAGTTTGATTTGATTATCCATTCTTCCGAATACATAATAATCTCCTTCTTCAGTGACCTTAACAAAATCTCCTGAACGGTAAAATCTTATTCCGTTAATAACTTCATATGCCTCAGCATTTTTCTCAGGACGATTCAAGTATTCTCTTGAAACCCCTTTTCCTGCAATATATAACTCCCCTATTACATTTGGAGGCAATGGATTGGAGTCAAAGTCCATGACCATTTCATGAACGTTGAATAATTCTTTTCCAATGTGAATATCTGAGCTTTCAAGCTGAACACCGTTACAGTAGACAGTTGTTTCTGTTGGCCCGTACATATTAAAGAATTTTCCATTGGAATTTTGTGAGAGAAGCTCATATAATCTTTTAGAGAAAGGTTCTCCAGCATGAATATATACCTTAAATCCATACATAGTCTCCTGCATCGCTTCAATTTCAAGATACTGAAGCAGTCTTGATGGGGTTGCAATGTAAACATTTGCACCGGTTCTGTGGATTAAATCCATCATTTCAATTGGATCTTTATATTCAGTATCATTAGCAAATACCATTGGAACACCATTCAAAAGTGATCCCATAATTTCCTGCTGGAATACATCAAATGCAACTGTTGTTGTGGACAATACTTTATAATCTTCTTTTTCAAGATTATGAACCAGTTCATAAGTACAAACATTCCTTGGGTCAGGATACACAAAGTTTGCAATGTTTCCATGTTCAAGGATTACTCCTTTAGGAAGTCCTGTTGAACCTGAAGTGTAAATGAGATATGCCATATTGTTTGCATGCACATCCGGATCAGGGTTAGCAGTGTCTTTTTCTTTGAGCAGTTCATTAACATCAAGCAAATTATCTTCATATCCACTTAAATCTATACCTTTCTTCTCAATCACATCATCCACAATGATAAATTTGGATTCGCTGTCTGTTAAAACATGCTCAATTCTCTCAGATGGATATTCTGAATCCACCGGAATGAATGCTGCACCGGATTTTAGAATACCAAATATTGATGCAACCACATTACTGTCCCTATTTAATATAAACATTATTCTGTCTTCAGGACCGACACCCCTTTTAATGAGGCTGTGAGCAATTCTGTTAGCTTTTTTATTTAGTTCATCATATGTAAATTCCCCGTCAGTGGCATATAATATTACTCTGTCAGGATGCATTTCAACCTGATTTTCAAATATTTTATTTAATCTGTCTTCAGGAACATCATCATATGCCAAATCATCGACACCCCAGTCATCGTTTTCAATGATTGAAATATCTTTCATCAATGTGCTTTCATCAAATGTCTGGAATTTGTTTAAAACTATTCTAATTGATTCAAGGAAAGTGCTGATTAAAGTTTCAGAGTATAACTGATCATTATATTCGCAGAAAATTCTGTATTGACCATCAACTTCCACAACATTAATGTTGACTTTGAATTTCAGTCCTTCATAATCAATAGACTGTCTTTCAACTTTCATTCCACCGATTTCAATGTCTTCAATGATTTTTCCATGATAAGCATATAATATTTCAGGAACAATATCGAATTCATTTGAAATTTCAGTTAAAGGATATGCGGAATATGTCAATACATTCAGCCATTCCCCATTTATATATTCAAAGTATTCCTTAAGAGTTGAATCAGAATTTAATTTCAATGCTAATGGTAATGTTTTAACCATCATGGCCAATGTTTTCTGTTGATTTGGATTGAATCTACCATTAGTGATAGTTGCGATTAATGTATCACGATTATATACGAATTTATTTATAACAAATGATGTTGCTGCCAGGAACAAATTGTTCTGAGAGATATTTGCTTTTGAACAGAACTCATCAATACTGGTTTTTTCAAGGAAAATATCATTCATTGCGACTTTACCTTGTGATTCATCGCCGTTAATGTCCTGTGGAATTAATGTTACATCATCAAACTCTTTGACTCTGTTATTGAAGAATAATTTTGCCTCCTCATATAAACCGGATTGGCGTGTTTTAATCTCATTTAAGCAATATTCAAATCCATCAAGCTCTTCAATCTCATAATCTTTTCCATCATAGATTTTTGAGATTTCATCAAATAAAATGTTTAAAGAGGTTCCATCAACAATAATGTGGTGGAAATCAGCTAAAAGCATTGAGTTTCCAACTATCTTAAATCTGAATAATGGACCCTCATCCAGTTTGAATGGTTTTACAAACTCATCAACATCAGCTTCATCAACAACTTCAATCATATCATCAATTTTTAAATCATCCCTTCTTTGCTGATATACTTCACCGTTATCCATTATTATTCTTGTTTTGAGATACGGATGATTTTCAATAGCTTTAATAATTGATGATTTAAGTTTGCCAACATCAATTCCTTCACTAAATTCCATTTTCTTCGGAAGGTTATATGCAGTGTTATCCAGATTTTTAATGCAGTCAAAGTAAACTCCAAGTTGATTTGGAGTTAAAGGATAAAGTTCTTTAATATCCTGCGATTCATCATCTTCAATTTTAATTTCAGAAGCTATTTTTTCAATAGTTTTGTATTTAAGAATTTCAGTAACATTCAATTGGGCATTTAATTTGGAATATATTGCAGAGGTCAGCTGGATAACTGTCAAAGAAGTTAAACCAATGCTGAATAAATCAGTATTAACACCAAATTCATCCATTCCCAAAATATCTGAGACAATGTCAAACAGTTCTTTTTCAATATCATTTCTCGGTTTAATAAAATCATCTAGATTTATTTCAGGATCCGGCAAGTTTTTGAAGTCAGTTTTTCCATTTGGAGTTTTTGGAAAAGCGTCCAATTGTATCAAATAAGACGGCACCATATACTTCGGAAGTGAATCGATTAAATGCTGTTTTAAATCATCCAAATTAATTTGTGAAGTTGCAGTAAAATATGCGCAAAGGTGTTCAATACTGTTAAGTTTTTTAACAACAACCTTTGACAATGCAATGCCTTCATAGTTTGCTATTACACTTTCGATTTCAGATAACTCAATTCTCAATCCTCTGAGTTTAATCTGAGTATCGTTACGTCCTGCAACATACAGTTCGCCTTTTGAATCCTTTTTACCCAAATCACCAGTGTTATAATATGGAATGTTGTTTAACTCCATGAACACCTTTTCGGTCTGTTCAGGATTATTCAGATATCCTCTTGCAATTCCGGCACCACCAACATATATTTCACCGGAAACATAAGCAGGCAGCTGATTTCCATCAATATCCATAATTTTATCAACTACATTAAGCATTTTCCAACCAGCAGTTACTTCAGAAGAGTCAATTAATTTGTAATGTGATGCTATTGTAACTTCTGTCGGACCATATGAATTGTAGATATCTGCTTTAGTGTATTTTGACAATCTATCATAGAGAACTGGAGGGAATCCTTCACCACCTACAATAATTACTTTACATCCGCCAACAACATTCTGAATTTCTTCAAGCTGCAAGTATTCAAGCAGTCTTGTCGGTGTTGAGCCAAAACCATCCGCATCAGTCTTTTTAAACAGTTCCACTAATTGTAATGGGTCAATAGCCTCCTCATCATTTGCAAATACCACCGGCAAACCGTTTAAAATTGTACCGAATATCTCCCTTAAAAATACAATGAATGACACTGTTGAAATTGATATGAACTTATCACATTTACGGTTGAGCTAATAAATCGGAACATTTTCATCCACATTGGCAATATAGTTTGATATTCCCCTATGAGTAATCATTACCCCCTTAGGTTTTCCGGTTGACCCTGAAGTATAAATTAAGAAACATAAATTGTCAGGAGTTAATTCTACATTCGGATTTGAATCATCGCTTTCTTCAAGTAATTTTCCAACATCAAATCTGTTTTCACCATCGTATTCGATATCCTCAGAAGTAATGACAAATTTTGAATCGCTGTCTTCCAATATCTGGTCAATCCTGTTTTTCGGATAGTTCGGATCAATCGGAATAAATGCGGCGCCCGCTTTGACAATACCTAAAACAGCCGCTATCAAATCACTGTTTCTCCTCATCATAAACATTACTTTATCTTCAACTTCAACCCCATTTTTAATTAAACTGTTGGCTATTTTATTTGCTTTTCTGTTTAATTCATCATATGTTAACTCGCCATCCTCTGTATAAAGTATTGTTTTATCCGGATTTTCCAAAGATATCTTTTCAAATATATTATTTATTACGCCTTCATTAGCCAGATCAATTTCAAAGTCCTCATCAAGTTCAATTTCACGTCTTATTGAAATAGAATTAAGTAATGTCTCATTTATGGTAAATTTATCCAATAATACATCAATGGACTCCAAAAATACGTCCATTAATTCTTTTGAATAGAATGATTCGTCATAACTGATATTGATTTTTCCACTTTCATAATTAAAGACAAGTTTGTAGTCTTTAGTGTCAAATTCATCAATGAAAAATAATATTTCACTTTCAAAGTTTAATTTCTGATTGTTTAAAAGGGGATATTTATTGAATTCTTTAAATGAATTTTTAAAATCATTTAAGTATTCTTCAACGCTTAAATCAGTGTCAAAATGATATCCTGCAGCAACACGATTATAAGCAATTAAAATATCTTTTGAAAATGAAAATTTGGTTAAATCATATAGGAAAACTGCGAGCAATAGCTTTTCCTTAGGCATTTTATACTGGTTAGACAAATTTTGTAACTTATCCTCATCAATTGCTTTAGAAATCTGTGTAAATTTAACCTTATCACCACTAACATCCGGTGAAATTGATGTTGGATTATCAAATGAATTTATCAGATTATTATAATAATTTTCTGCCCTGAAAAATTCCACTTCATCCACATTGTAATCCCGACATTTTTTTGATGAATCTATGCTAACCTCTTTTAATAGATCTTTTAAACCTTGACCGATTGATTCGATTTCACTTTTATGGAAACATGCTTTATCATATTCAATGAAAATAGAATGCAAACCATTTTTATCGGAGAAATTTTTATTTATTCTGAAGTGAAGCGGGAATTTAATGTCCTTTTGATATGTCAGGAATTTAGAATCATGATTTGTAGAATTTGACACGATGGAAATAGTAGAAATACAATCAGGATCAATTCCCGCATTTCTCAAATCAGTTGTGTACTCGCTGAACTGCAGTTTCGCATGAGCCAAACCCTCTTTTAAAACGCTTTTAGAGTATGCAAGCAAATCATCAAATGTTAAATATTCATCATAGGTTAATCTTAATGGAATAGTGTTTACAAACATTCCCAGTGCATCATCTTGTCCAAAGTATCTGCCATGGACTGAAGTGTTTAAAACCAGATCTTTGAATAAGTTATTGCCACGTTTTAATTTTGCCAAATACAAGAAGGTTAATGCAAGAGATGTTACAAATGGCGAATAATTAAAATCTGAAGTCTGATCTAAAAGAACTTCAAAATACCCAAGTTCCGAATTATCAAATGAATACCAGTCTCCGGAATAATCCTTTAAAGTATTTAACCAGTATTTTTTATCACTTTTTGCTTCATCAGATTTTAAATATTTTAATTCTTCATCAACATAAGTTTCATAGGAATAATCAATTGGGACATATTCACTATTGTTTTTAATAGATTCGATGCACTTATCCATTTCATGAGGAATAATTGAAAATAAAGAAGTCCCATCAAGCAAAATATGCTGGACAACACCTATCAAAACAGCGGAAGATTCTGTTTTTAAAACTGCCCATTTATATAACGGAGAGTCAAATACATCATCAAAAGGTTTATCAAGATAATCTTTTATAAAATCATTTAGATTTTCATTTGAAACATCAAATGAATCAATATTTACATCAATATCTATATAATACTGCTTGAAATTACCGGTATCATCATTTTTAATTTGTAAATTCAAATATTGGGCAGATATTATTTTAATTGCTTTTTTAACATACTCCAAATCCTCCAAATCATAATCTTTTCTAAATTTAAGATAAAATGAATCATTATGAGGATTATTTATCTCTGAAAATAAAAGCATTTTCTGAGCTGAGGATAATTTAAAGAAATTCATATTTATTCACCTAAAAAAATTTAACTATACTAAAATTATGTAAAACAAAATATTTAAAATCATATATAAACAAATAAATGACTCTTTCAAAAACTTTGTTGATTTTCAAAATCCTTTTTGCGATTGTCATTCCAAATGAGATCTCTGCGATAGATTCGTTTTAAAACGCCTCGTTTG